>DAOVYZ010000056.1 GCA_030635365.1 Bacteroidales bacterium | reverse complement strand
GTCCAACCAAAGATTGTAAAAAAAGCGACTAAATTCTTGAGAGTTAAAAATTGAAAATCAATCCCGGTATCGCCATCTACTGAAACATCTGAATCTCCATCGGCTTCAATTCCGTCCATATCACCACCAATAAAGGTTAAGACAATCTGAATAACAAATAATAATGAAAAAGGTATAGCAATGCACCAATATATTTTTTCAATAAGCAATAGTGATTGCCATGATTCTGAAATAGTTAATAACATAGTTGAGTATATTTTAAATTTCTGTTTATGAAATTAAGAATAATATATCAGACTACAATGGTGTTAGAATGTGATTTTGATTAATAATGAGTTAAATATTGTTAAATTATTTATTTTTTAGTTGAACTAATATGAAATTTGGAATCTGGGATTAATTCTTCCCACAACATTTTTTATACTTTTTATTACTACCACAAGGGCATGGGTCATTTCTATTAATTTCACGACTCTTGGGCTTCTTTAGTTTTTTAGCCATTTTTTGGTCAAAAATCATCTCAAGTAATGAATAGAGTTTAGGATGTTTTTGTTTAAGCAATTTTGGACGCTCAAAAAAATACTCGCTTATAACTGCAAAAAACTCTGTACTATCAGTTGCACCGTAAGGATTAATATCCGATTTACCATCATAAATTTCTTCAATCTTCTTTTGAATTAAATCAATCCAAGGGAGGGCGTATTGTTTTTCTAATAAAAGTGCAGGGATACCATCAATAGAGCCATCTGCTTTATCAATTAAATGGACAAATTCATGTATTGCTGTATTTTTTTTATCGGTTTCGTTTTTAAAACCATGATGCAGGGCTTGTTTAGAAAGAATCATCTTACCTTCCATATAACCTGTGCCAACCATTCCTGCAATAGAACGTTTAGTGCCTTCGGTATCAAAATCCCGGTTAAATTCTCGTGGATATAGTATTACTTCTTTTAAATTATAATAATGCCATTTAGGAAAAGCGAAGATTGGGATAACGGCACTTGCTGCTATCAATACTCTGTCCTTTTCATCAACCTCAGTTTCCACACCGGTAATTTTACAGTTAATTATAAATTCATGTACTTTAGATTCAAATTGTTGTTTTTTATCGGGATCAAGATTATTATAAAAAATTACATTTTCAAAAAGAGTTTTTCGCCAACTTGCAGAGAAAGGTTTTATTGGTTTTTTCCAACTATTATTTTTACGGATTTTTTTACCAATATTAATAAAGATTAATAAAACTACAGTAATAATTAGTATAGCAAAAATGGTTTCCATAAGTTATTTTCAAAAATAAGCAATCAATTTACAAAAATTACTCACAAAACGTATTAATTATTCATTTAGCCATCGATTTATAATTGTAGACAATAATAGTGATAATAGTAAATTGAAAATCAGTGGAATATTTTTTTACTTTAGGCAACCTCTAATAATTAGTTTTTATTACAAGGGGCTACAAAAAATCATTACTTCGTTGTCAGGAAAAATCTTTCCTCGACATAGCTACCGCTATACCTGTGGAATATTTTACCTTTCGCCTTGTACTGATCTTTTTCGCTCACTTTCATTTACAAAACTAATTATTTAGAGGTTGCCTTTAAAGAATTAAATAGATTTGACTTCAAAAATAATTTTTCATAATTTTCAAAATATTTAACCTAAAATTGAATAAATATGAAAAAAGCGAAACGTATTATTATTGCTACACTTGCTGGTATTTTATTTGGTTTTGTTTGTTTAGCGTTTGCAACAAGTAGTGATGCTGAAATTCCTTGCCCTGTAAAATTGCAGATTATTTTTAGTCGCTCATTGATTGGATTTGCTATTGGAATAAGTAGTTTAAAGTTTCATTGGACATTACATGGTTTATTAATGGGGTTCCTTTTTTCTTTACCATTAGCTTTTAGTGGATTAATGGCACCGGAATCACCCGAATTCAGTTCTTCAATGATGTTTATTAGTACTGTTGTAATGGGAATGATTTACGGATTCTTAATTGATTTAATAACAACATTGCTTTTTAAAGCTAAAATAGAATAAAAGTATAACGGATTATGCTATGGCGCGTTGGCAAACATAAGTACTTCCGTTTTTAAGTTTGTAATTAGCTCAAATATATAGTTTAATTATCAAATAACCACCAAAACGCCAATGAGCTATGAGTACTTGTGGGTATGTGCCTAATCCTGTTTATCAAGTCCATTTACTGTCATTAATAAAAAACTTAAGCTTTTATCATACTTCAGTTCTTCGTATTCAAGTCCCAAAATCCTAATGTTTGAATAGTAATCTTTAAGATGCCTATAATAATTCTTTTCTAACTGAACAGATGTTGCCTTTTGTCCAATTTTCTTAATTAGAAACCACTTCTCTATGAGTCTTGCAGTTCTTCCATTACCATCTTGAAAAGGATGAATCTTAACAAATATCAAATGTAATAATGATGCATAATAGAATATCTCAAACGGTGACAAATCAGCATTCTTTAACAAATCAATATCATGAAATAATTTGTCAAGTTCTTGTTTCACAATCTTGGGAGAAGCTGCTGCATATTCTATTTGATCTTCACTATTAATCACAAACATTGGATTACTTCGCACTAGTCCCTGTTGACTTTTCTGAAGAAGATTTGAACTTAAAATTGAATGAGCTTTTTTTACGTTCTTCAGATTTAGTGAATTATTATCTATAAAATCATATGCTGCATAAAGGTCATCAGCTTTTCTTGTATAGTCAGGCCGAAACTTAACTTTCAAAAACTTATGTTTGAAATAGCTGTCAAAATCAATATTCTCCCCTTCAATTTTTGATGAATAAACGGAAGATACGGACTTGTAAAATTCAAAATAATCAACTGGAATGTCCGACTTTTTCAATCTATCAATCTTATCCAATGGTGATTCTTTTACATTTTCAATGTAATCAGGAAGAAGTTTATCTGTTAATATTTTGAAATCCATTCAATAAATATTTGTCTCAAAGATACACTTTTATAATCTCATTTCAATCAGCAATTTTCAGAAGCAAAGGCTTATCTGGCATTACCCACAACGGGATGTAAAAGGAGACTATTTAGTAACACCCTCTTTTTTATATAGAAATAAATTTTAGGAAAGAATTCTAAGTACTAAAATTTGATAAGTTTATCTTATAAATTCCATTAACTCAATAGCAACCCCATTATGTTTTATCATGGCAACTTTTACACCGTTAATTGGGCTATTAGGTTTTCCAAGAAGCTCAAAGCCTTTAATTGCTTCATCCAGATTTGGTACTTCAAATGCAATGTGTGGTTTTGTTTTTATAATATCATCAAAAGGGCAATCGTCTTCAAAACGCATTAGTTCTACACCAAAAGGGCTTGTGTCAAATCCTTTAACATATAGTTTTAGATGAGGTATGTAACGTTCGCCTGGAATTGGTTCATTAACAGGAATACCAATATGATGATATTTCCATCCCCATTTTTCAGTCACTAATGGTAGTTCATGCTCCAATCTCTTGTAGTCCATAGTCCCAATTATTTAGTTATTAACTTATTATGGATAAGTCGTTCCTGGTACGATTGAATTATAGCTTTTAGTTTGTTTTCAATTTCTAAAAAATTAGCAGAATCATTAATAAGATTATTCTGAAGCAAACTGTCTGTTTTTATATCGTAAAAACTTATGGTTTGATTGCCATTAAATTGCATAAGATAATCATCTTGGACAATCTGATAAATTCCATTGATATAATTTACAGTAAAATGTTCGCTTGTATCATTCAATAAACTGTTACCATAACAAACAATGGGTTCATTGTACCCAACATAATCTATAATAGTTGGAAAAATATCGGTTTGTTGTGCAATTATATTAGACTTACCTCTAAAAGTTGAATCTGTTGGATGATAAAATATTATAGGAATAGCATAATTACCTAAACTACTATTATAGTATTGGCTTTCTGCTTGTGCAGTATGATCTGCAACAATAATAAATAAGGTATTATTATACCATAGTGTATTTTCTGCAAATTCAAAAAAACTTTTTAACGAATAATCTGCGTATCCAATACTTTCATGAATATTCAATGTTCCTTCCTGGAATTTCCCTTTATATTTTGTTGGTATTTCGTATGGATGATGAGAGGTTAATGTGAAAACAGAAGCAAAGAATGGTTCTTTAAAAGTTGAAATTATATTTCCAAAATACTGTAGATATTCTTCATCATAAATACCCCAGTTCCCGTCATAGTCCATTTCATTTGGGTATTCATCCATCCCGTAATAATTATCAAATCCTGAGACATAAGCAAATTGATCAAAACCCATAGTTCCATTTTTTCCTCCATGAAAAAATGCAGTATAATAGTTTTTGTTTGAAAGGATACTTGCAATAGAGTTTATTTTGTTTGAGGAATACCTTGACGTGATATAAGTATTACCGGTTAAAGCAGGTAGTCCTGCAATTATTGAAGGCATAGCTTCAATAGACCTTTTGCCATTAGCAAAAGCATTAGTAAAAACAAGGCTATGATCAATTAATGAATCTAGAAAAGGAGTAAATCCGTCTGTATTGTTCAGTGCACCAATATACTCTTTGGAAAAACTTTCCATCACTATCAAAACAATATTAGGATATTTTTCAGTAGCACTAGAGAAATATATTATCGGAGAGTATATGGATTCTAAATCATCAGATTCAAAATATTTTTGGATATGTAATGATTCCGAACCAAGAGTTTTCATTATTGTAAAAGGCGTATTTAATACCAATGGAATATTCCTGGATGAGGTATATTGTGCAGCATGAATTACTCTTAAGGGCTTTAGCTGAAAACCACCACGGCCAAAAATAAGTCCTATGCCCATCAATAATATAAAAATGAGTATTTGATATAATATTGTTCTTACACATATTTTATCATTGTTAACTTTCAGTACTTTGAATTTAGGATATAACTTATATAATCCAATTACCATCAAACACCATAATATTATTAAATACCAATAATCTTTAATAAACTGAGGCAATAAAGTTCTAAAATCTTCCCCAATCCATACTGAGGAAAAAATGTCTGATGTCAACCTTTTGTGTTCAAAATCAAAAAACTTTGTATCTATTGTATTAGTTACAAGAAGAATTGAATTAACAGCAATAAATATTATTATTAATATATTCTGATAAATCCTTTTATTCTTAAAATTTCCGGGAACAAGATGTAGAAGAATAAACAGTAAATTGAAATAATATAAAGAAGAAATATCAAATCGGATCCCAAAAAAGAGAATTTTAAGAAGTTCTAAAACTCCAATTGTATCAAAATAATGTAGATTAAACAAATAAAAAACAAGTCTTGATATAGTAAAGAAAACAATTAAAAGTAAGAATCTGTATAGGAAAAGTTGAATATGATAAAGGTAATTTTTCATGAGAGCTAAGAATCTTATATAAGTCCGCAACATTCCAATCGTAGCAAAAATAGATACAAGTTCGATAACAACCAAATTTCTGATTTTTATCACAATTCTAAACAGAGTATTATAACTAATCGGATTATTGATTTTTAATCAAATCAATTATACATTATAAGCTGTTCTAACTAAAAAAATGTGCTTTGTAGTATTCCTGGGATAAAAAAAGTGCAAAATTATAGGCTCAGCCAACTAGAGGGTAAATCTGCAAGTTGTACTAAAAAAGAATTATATGTTAAAGAACAATCTTACTAATATCAATTTTGATCTTAAATCATTAGATAGTTTTAGTGAATAATAGGTACTTTTGTAAAAAAAATATTTGTACAATGAAACCGTCACATATAGAACATATTGGAATTGCTGTAAAAAACCTTGATGAATCTATTAGGTATTATGAAAAGGTATTAGGCCTTGAGTGCTACAATATTGAGGAAATAAAAGATCAAAAAGTAAAGACTGCCTTTTTTATGGTTGGAGATACTAAGATCGAATTACTGGAGTCAACGGATTCTGAAGGTCCTATCGGGAAATTTATCGAAAAAAGAGGGGAAGGGATACACCATATCGCATTTGCGGTTCAAAACATTGAAGATAAGTTAAAGCATGCTGAAGAGAATGGAATAAGGCTTATTGATTCTGCGCCAAGAAAGGGTGCCGAAGGCTTGGATATTGCTTTTTTACACCCCAAATCGACATTTGGGGTACTTACTGAACTTTGTGAAGACAAAAATAAATAAAATAACAAAGCATAATAATTTATAATTTCTATCTCGTAAGATGAATAAACAAGATAAAATTAAACAATTAATTGATTTAAGAGCTGAAGCAAAACTTGGTGGCGGTGCAAAGAAGATTGATTCACAGCACAAGAAGGGAAAAATGACTGCCCGGGAACGTATTGAAATACTCCTTGACGAAGGGAGTTTTGAAGAGTACGATATGTTTGTTACACACCGGTGTACAAACTTTGGGCTCGAGAAAAAGAAAATACTTGGTGATGGAGTTGTTACCGGTTCCGGGACAATTGATGGCCGTGTGGTATATGTCTATTCACAAGACTTTACTGTTTTTGGAGGATCTCTTTCAGAATCTTTTGCGAAGAAAATTTGCAAGGTAATGGATATGGCAATGAAAGTTGGAGCACCAATTATTGGGATTAATGATAGTGGAGGTGCCCGTATACAAGAAGGTGTTACCAGTTTGGCAGGGTATGCCGATATATTCCAGCGTAATATTATGGCTTCAGGGGTAGTTCCTCAAATTTCTGCAATTTTTGGGCCATGTGCAGGAGGTGCAGTATATTCACCCGCACTTACCGATTTTATTTTAATGACAGAGAACTCAAGTTACATGTTCGTAACGGGTCCTAAAGTTGTAAAAACAGTTACCGGCGAAGAAATATCTACCGAGGATTTAGGTGGGGCAAATATACACGCATCTAAATCAGGGGTATCACATTTCTTGCTTGAAGACGAAGAAGAAGGATTACTTTTAATACGTAAATTGTTAAGTTATTTACCCCAAAATAATCTTGAAGAGCCTCCTGTTATTGAATGTATTGATCCTATTGACAGACTGGAAGATGCCTTGAATGAAATAATTCCTGAAAATCCGAACCAACCATACGATGTTAGGGATGTTATATATCCATTGGTTGATAATAATGAGTTTTTAGAAATTCATAGAAATTATGCTAAGAATATTATTGTAGGATTTACAAAATTTGATGGTATGCCGGTTGGCATAGTGGCTAATCAGCCAAATTTCTTAGCAGGGGTTTTAGATATAGATGCTTCCCGAAAAGCAGCACGTTTTGTCAGATTTTGTGATGCTTTTAATATACCAATACTTACCTTGGTTGATGTTCCTGGATTTTTACCGGGAAGTAGCCAGGAGTACGGAGGAATTATTATCCATGGAGCAAAACTAATGTTTGCATATGGGGAGGCTACAGTTCCTAAAGTAACAATAACATTAAGAAAATCATATGGTGGGGCACATGATGTAATGAGCTCAAAACAATTACGTGGTGATGTTAATTATGCATGGCCAACTGCCGAAATTGCTGTTATGGGAGCTCAAGGTGCTGTTGAGGTTTTGTATGGGAGAGAATTAGCAGAAATAGAGGATGCAGAACAAAGAGCAAAATTTATTGAGGAGAAAGAGGCTGAATACAGGGATAAATTTGCTAATCCTTATCAGGCAGCAAGTTTGGGATATATCGATGACGTTATTGAACCAAGAAATTCCAGGTTTAGAATTATTAGGGCATTTGAAATGCTTCAGACTAAAAAGGATGTAAATCCACCTAAGAAACATTCAAATATTCCATTATAAAAACTATAAAAATGATTACAATTATAGGTAAAGTTGGAGTAGATTTTTCGGCAGCTTCCGGATATGGAATAACTACAGCAGTTGTTGGATGGCTTATTGTTTTTGCTGCATTGGTGTTATTAGTAATAATATTTACACAAACACCAAAGTTGATATACTATAAAACAAGGAAAAAGCTTAAAGAACAGACAAAACAAGCAGTAGTTACTAATGATGATCTTCATATTACCGGAGATGTAAGTGCAGCAATTTCTATGGCTGTATATATGTTTTTAGACGAGATGCACGATGAAGAAAGTAATGTGATAACAATTAAACGTGTGAGAAAAACATATTCTCCATGGAGTTCTAAAATTTATGGATTAACTGTTTGGCCAAGAAAATAATTAGCACAAAATGAAGAAATTTAAATTTACAATACGAGGTAATGAGTATAATGTTGAAATTAAGAATTTCGATAGAAACATTGCTAAAGTAGAGGTGAACGGAACACAGTATGATGTGGAAGTGCACCATGATAAGATGAAAACAACAAAAACACCTACCTTGGTTCGCTCTCAGGTTGCTATTGACCGTAAGGAAAGCAAAATAAAGAAAACAGTTAGTAGCAGGTATACACTCAAAGCACCGCTTCCGGGCACTATATTTAAAATTGTAAAGCAGGTTGGTGATGAGGTTAAAAAAGGTGATACAATTATGGTAATGGAAGCTATGAAAATGGAAAACAATATACAGTCTGAAAAAGATGGTACAATAGTAAATTATAAAGTTAAGGAAGGCGATTCTGTACTTCAAAATGATGTTTTAGCCGAAATAGAATAAGTTTAGATGAAGACAATAAATAAAAACATGAAAAAGCTTTTCTTAATCATATTTACATTTATTTTTCTAACTGGGAGTTTTGCTAAAGCAGATGATATAAGCCCGAATAGTAATCTTACGAAAGGTAAGTGGGTTAATAAATCGAGTGATTACAATGTAAGCGATGTAAGTGATAAAAAAGTAAAACGTTATAAAGGACTTAAGTTTTATAATGATCAGACTTTTGTATTAGATTCTATCAAAACAAAATATTCGGGAAATTGGAAATTAATTGATAATAGGATTTATCTGGAATTTAATAAAAGTAACTTAAATCCAAAGGTTGCACAATTTGAAGATAAGAAATTAATTATTGGAAAAGATACCTACAAAAGATATTCAGGTGCTTTTGCAGGATTAATGAATTTCTATGAATTTACAGGAGTCCCAAATGCTACGCCTGGACATTTAATAATGGTTATTATTGGAATATTCTTCATATTCTTGGCCATTAAATATAATTATGAACCATTGCTTCTTATACCGATTGGGTTTGGAATTATAATCGGGAATATACCTTTTTTTCAGGCTGAAGGATTTAACTTAAAATTAGGAATCTACGAAGAAGGAAGTGTATTAAGTTATTTATATTTTGGAGTTCGCCAGGGAATCTATCCTCCATTAATATTCCTGGGTATTGGAGCAATGACAGATTTTTCATCATTAATCTCTAATCCTAAATTAATGATTTTGGGTGCTGCTGCTCAAATAGGTATATTTTTAACTTTTTTGGGTGCACTAATTCTGGGATTTACACCGGCAGAGTCAGGAGCTATAGGGATAATTGGAGGAGCAGATGGGCCAACAGCAATATTCTTATCTTCTAAGCTTGCTCCACAACTTATAGGGCCTATCGCAATTGCAGCATACTCATATATGGCATTGGTTCCTATAATTCAGCCTCCATTTATGCGCTTACTTATTACGAAGAAAGAACGATTAATAAGGATGAAACCTCCGCGTTCCGTTTCTAAATTAGAAAAAATAATGTTTCCAATAGTTGGGTTATTACTAACTGCTTATATATCACCTAGTGCATTACCATTGCTGGGGATGTTGTTTTTTGGAAACTTATTAAAAGAATCAACAGTAACAAATCGTTTAGCTGATACTGCCCGAACATCATTAATAGATATTGTGACAATATTATTAGGAATTACGGTAGGAGCATCGACACAGGCAGATGTGTTTCTTACACCGCAATCTATGTGGATATTTGGGCTGGGAGCATTATCATTTGTAATTGCGACTTGTGGCGGATTACTTTTTGCTAAATTAATGAATGTATTCTTAAAAGGTGATAATAAAATTAATCCATTAATTGGTGCTGCCGGTGTTTCAGCAGTTCCCGACAGTGCACGTGTAGTTCAGCACGAAGGCTTAAAGGCAGACCCTACAAACCATTTATTAATGCATGCCATGGCACCAAATGTTTCAGGTGTTATCGGATCTGCAGTAGCTGCCGGTATTTTATTAAGTTTTTTAATGTAATTTTAAATATACGCTTAAAAAAAATTCAGACAGCTTACTAAAGGTGTATTACTATGTCTGAAAAATTTCAGGTAGTGAACTGCAAGTGCAATTTGTACCCTGAAAAATCTCAGGCAATAAAATGCGGGTGTACCGGTGTCGTGACAATTACAAAATATCGTAACTTCCTGTTTTCAAACCCTGTCAGGATTTCAAATCCTGACAGGGTTGTAAATTAGTTCATGCTGGTATAATCGGAAAATACCGGGCAATGAATTGCAAATATAACGGCCTCTCTTAATATTTTACCATGTTTCCTGATATCAGGAAAAATCCTACCTACGGCAGCTACAGTGTACCCACAAGTTTTGTTGTGGACATAATGAAGTAGATAAACGAAATGATAATGACTGAAAGTCAAGCAATAATGATTTACAAATCGTGGAATATACTTCGAAAATATAAAATCGTTAATCCTTGTTCGATATTCATTATAAACACTTTACAGAGATGTGGGTACACTGTAGC
>DAOVYZ010000431.1 GCA_030635365.1 Bacteroidales bacterium | reverse complement strand
AGCTAGAAAAGGCAAACATCGTTTTTCACTTTCAGGGGGAAGGAACTTTTTCGATGGTTTCTCTGCAAATGATGGTTATTTTGTAGATGATGGTACTATAGATGGTTATTTTGTTGGAAATAGGCTTTACGAATGGAAAGCTAAAGAGCAATACAATGCAGATTTGTATTATACATTTTCAGGTCAAAAAAGCAAACTCAAATATCAATCATCTTTTATGAGTGAAAGGCTTCAATCTAAAGGAGATTTATTACCTCCGCAATATTATACTGCTTTTGATGATTGGTTTTATTCCAAACGGTTTTCAAACAGGGTAGAGTATACACAAAGTTTTAAAAAAGACTTTACTATAAACATATTAGGGTCTCATTCTTACTATCAAAGGAAACATACAGAATACTTTAAGGATTTGAGTGAGCTTTCGTCCATTTCAACAAATGAGGATACTACCAGTTTTAATGCTTTTACTTTTAGGTTGTTGTTCGGTAATAGTCCTAAGAAAAAAATACACTTTGTTTCCGGGATTGATTTAAACTATGAGATAGGCTCAGGGGAGAGGATTCTTAATAATGAAAAGGAAGTAGGGGATTATGCTGTTTTTACCAGCTTAATGTATAAATTGAACAATAAATTTAGCATTCAACCGGGCATTCGTTTAGCTTATAATACTCAGTTTAGTGTTCCGCCCGTACCTTCAATAAATATAAAATGGGATATGATAAAGCAATTAACATTAAGGGCTTCTTATGCCAGAGGATATCGTGCACCATCCTTAAAGGAGTTATATATTTATTTTGTTGATGTAAATCATAATATACAGCCAAATGAAGATTTAAAAGCTGAATATGGGCATAATTTTGATTTTGCACTGGGTTTTAATACAGAGAAAGAGCCAAAATTGCATTACTCACAGATTGAGTTAGGGCTTTTTTATAATAATATGAATAATATAATTTACCTGGCTCGAAGACAGGTGCCTGACGAAAAAGACCCCATATATCAGTACATTAATATTGTAAACTATAATACTATGGGAGGGCAGCTTTCCTTTAGTTATAATTATTATCCATACATGGATTTTGCCTTAAGTATTGGTGAAACA
The DNA here is from genome assembly GCA_030635365.1 of Bacteroidales bacterium. Lineage (GTDB taxonomy): Bacteria > Bacteroidota > Bacteroidia > Bacteroidales > UBA12077 > UBA12077. Next base: position 2,579 of record DAOVYZ010000431.1, on the reverse strand, counting down.
GGAACCTATTCTTCATTTGATAACACAAAACATAAGATTAAGGATTACAAATTTTCACCAGATCTGAGTGTGGGCATTTCAAATCATATTCAAAAAGTTAAACTCACGATTTCATTAAACTATAAGTATACAGGAACAACATATTTGTATAATGTAGATGAAAATGACCGTATTTCAGTCACTACTTTAGAAGATTATCATACAATGGATTTGACATTAAACAGGAAATTCTTTGCCAATAAACTGACAGTTTCTGCTGGTGTTAAAAATATTTTTAATAATACCAATATTGATGTTATTGGAGGGGGCACTGGCGTGGCTCACACTAGTGGAGGTAGTAGTCCTGTAGGTTATGGAAGAATCTACTTTACGAAATTGTCATATAATATTTTTAGGTAAATGAGAAAGTATTTATATATAATATTTTTAATTCTTACAAGTATAGGTTTTGCTTCATGTTTTGAGGATGATGAACAGGTTACTCCTTTGCCAATTGAGGAAATTAAGATACCTTATTCAATGTATGAATATCAAACATATTATAGCCTATCTAATCAGGCAATTGGTTCATATCATCATTTCGCTGATTGGGATTTAGGATTTGAATCAAGTAAAGATGGATATCATATCATATTGAATTATGCCCGTTTTATGTATGCAGGCAACACATATTCAACTGATTTCTATTCTATACAGGCAAATATTGCAAATAAAATGTTATACGATAATTCATCGGGTAATTTGGATTCAACTGTTTTAGTTGATTGGATTGATATATCAAATCCAAATGATACGGTATATAGTAACAATGTATATATTATTGACCGTGGAAAGGATGAGGAAGGTAAGGATTTTGGTTTAAAAAAGATTACTTTCGAAAAACTAGAAAGAGATACATTTTATATTCACTTTGCAAATTTAGATAACAGTGAGGAATATTATTATAGAGTTGCAAAAGATACTACCAAAAATTTTGTTTTATTTTCTTTTGAAGATGGAGGTAAAGTAAGCGCACAGGAACCGGATAAGGAAGTTTGGGATATTTGTTTTACAAAATACTCTACTATTATTCCGGATGATTTTGGTATCCCAACAGATTACCTTGTAAGGGGAGTATACCTAAATCCATATAAAAATATAGAAGTTGCTTTAGATACAATAAATCATTTTTACAGAATAACACCTGAAATGATTTCTGATTATAAATACACAACAAATCAGGATGCAATAGGTTATGAATGGAAAATTTTTGAGAATAATAATTATAGGGTATTAGATAAACATTCATACATTTTAAAGAATGTGAATGGATCAAATTATAAGTTAAGATTCACTAATTTTTTTAACGATGAGGGAGTAAGAGGTTATCCTTCGTTTGAACTAATTGAATTCTAATATTAAAAGATTACACGCTATGAAAACAATATCAATAATTGGAGCATTTGTTGTTACACTTGCATTAATTTCATACTCTATTGGAGTAATTACAGAACAAAGAAAGCGTAAAGTTGTTAAGGCAGTTCTTATTTTTATTACAACAGGGATTATTCTGGATATTACAGCGACTATTTGTATGATTGTTGGATCATCGAATACACCTTTTACTATTCATGGTTTTTTGGGTTATTCAGCATTACTTGCTATGTTAATAGATGTGGTATTAATCTGGAGAATTAAGCTAAAAAACGGATTTAAAGAAATTCCCAAACCTCTTCATAGGTATACGCTGGTTGCTTATTTATGGTGGGTTATCGCGTATGTAACAGGAAGTATGCTTGTTATGCTTAAGTAATTTCTTCCCTTACAAATAAATTGAAATATATCTTAGGTTTAGAAAGATTTGTATGATTAAAATGGTAAATTAACAAAGAAGATATTGAAGTCTTTAATTCTGGCCCTATGATAAAAAGAAAGCTGTTTCTGTTTGCTCCCTGGTTTATGGGGGTTTTATTTATTGTTTTAGCTATGTCAATGGCTTTTGCAACTTTTATAGAGAATGATTTTGGCTCAGTTGCTGCCAGGAGATATATGTATAATACAAAGTATTTTGAAATACTGTTTTTACTTCTGGCAATAAATCTTATTGGACAGATTTTTATTTTAAAACTTTATGTAAGAAAACGTATCTCTATTTTTATATTCCATTTAGCTTTTGTTTTTATGATTATAGGCGCAGGTATAACCCGATATTTTGGGTTTGAAGGTGTCATACAGATTAGAGAAGGAGAGTTGGAAGATAAATGTATTGTACGCGCAACAACTAATAGAAATGGTGATTCAAAGGAATTTATAGTATTACCATTTAGTTTAAAATTAGATGATTTTATTCTTGACAGATATCCGGGGTCAAATAGTCCATCTTCTTATCAAAGCAAGATTACCGTGGTAGATAAAGCAAGATTTAAGGAATTTTCGCATGAAATTTACATGAACCATATTTTAAAATACAGAGGTTATAGATTTTATCAATCATCGTATGATAGTGATGAAAAAGGAACGATTTTATCAGTTAGCAAGGATGTTGTCGGTATTATTGTGACATATATTGGATATTCTTTTTTATTTCTATTTCTTATTTT
>DAOVYZ010000109.1 GCA_030635365.1 Bacteroidales bacterium | reverse complement strand
AGATACATATATTTTACTAATGTTAATAATGGTGTCTAAATTAGCTTGCATAGAATCTGAGTCAATAGAGTTTTTGGACGAACCTAACAAAACATCATTAAGTTCAATAGTTGCTAATGGGAATTTGCGGAGTAAATTAAACGAGACATTATCAATATTAACCGGTGCTTCAATGGATTCACTTATTTTTTTCAAGGCAATGTCAGTTATTTTATTTTCAGCCAACTTTGCAATTACAGTTAATATTATTACCAAGGCTAATATAATAACTATGAAGTAAGTGAATATTTTAAGTGGCTTTTTCATTTATTTTGATAAAAATTAACTGTTAAGTAATTACTTAATCAAAATTAGTGCTATTCAATTAATAAACAATTTTAAAAACCAGATTTTTATGAAACTTGAAAATAATCAATTTTCCTCATTCATTAAAAAAGTAAAGTGTTTTTATCGCAATTAATATACCAGAAATAAAATATTACAACAATTATAAATTAAGAATAATAGAATTTAGAAGAATAATAGAAATAATGTGATAGTCGTTTAATTATATGCCAACCGAATTTTTTGATTCGCTAATGTAGGCTCTATATATTTTTGCCATTTATCAGATTCCCATGTTCCTGATTTTGTTGTTTTCATTTTCCAGTTGTTTTATATGAATATATAATTGTTTCAATTTCACTCATTTTAAAACCATGTTTTTTTCTTAAATGACCTAATTGAGAAGTATTAGGTGTTTCTGAAGGCAATTTTAATTTCTGTTTTAAATAACTGCAAGGAATATCATACTTTTCAGAAACTTTGGACAAGGTCATAAAGCCTTTTATTTCAATACCAGAATCAACATTATGATGTTCTGCATGCGTATTATTTGTTTTATGTTCTGAATCCTTTTTATTGCCAATATTTTGTTTGACAAGATTTCTTTTTTCGGGGTTAATATTTTCTTTATTTACAGAATAAACTTCAGTTTTATTCTTGTATTTTTCAAAACCACTAGCCTGATCTTGTACTTCGACATGAATAAAAAAAGGAAACCAAATCAAAATCAGAGTTATAATCAGAAAAAAGATCCCAAATAAAATTCTCACAGATTTCTCAGCAAAAATTCTCTTGTATAAACATTTTATCAATTCCCAGTGAAAAATGATATGAAGAATTAAAAATAATATTAGAATCAATGCTACTATTAAATGTACTTTCCCCCAGTCATGCCTGTCTAAGCCCCAAAAGCTTATATCCACATTCCTGCCATATTTTAACCAACGTTCTGATCCCGGGAGTAAAACATATTTAATCAGCAATCCTAATCCTGCAACCAGTCCCATTAATACAAACATAATTGCATCAATAATGAAGTTTAATTTGCTTTTACTCATGACTTTCAGTTAATTTTTAAATCAGAATTAATATTTTTTAATACAATATCGTTTTCTTTAACATTAAGATGATCTGCAATTACATTACATTTTGCTTTTAACATAAAAAACACAGGCCTGTTAACCTCTGACAAACCTTCATAATTACCCTGCCCTTTACTAATAACTAGATCAGCATTTTTAAACATTTCCAAAAAGGATTTATTGCATAAGTTAAGTATAGTAGCCGGAGCTGGACTTCCTGATGAGATGATATCAGCAACATTATTTATTCCTGATGCTATAGCATCTTTAATAACACAATCGTTAATTACAGGCCTGCCACGTACTACAAATGTTACAGGCTTGTCTAACTCTTCAATTAATAACTTATCAAAAACTGATTCTCCGGCATTATCCCCTAAGTACAATATTGATTCTGATTTATTAAGTTGTTTTTTAAATTCATCATAATCAAAAATTGCAAAATTTTGTTTCAAAATTATTTTTAGGTCATCATTTATATTGAAATCCTTATTTACTCCTAAATCAATAACATTCCCTGCAATAGCAATTCTTATTGCTGTTAATAACCTGTCTTTAGATTTTTCAATTGTTTTTTTCAATTCAGGATATAAAGAAAGAGCTTCTTTAATATGCCTGTTTTTTATTTCTCTGTATGGGTCATGATTATTCGTTATTTCATGTATTTTTTGATATATAATATTCCCTGTTTCGGGAGGAGTATTTTGTAAAGGGATTGATTTAATCATATCTCCTATTGAATCCAGCACTTCTTTTATCTTGATACCGTCATTCGTTGCAATACAAGCTGTTTTAAAGGCTTGTTGCATAAAACAAGGAATACATTCTAAATAAGTTTTCATTTACTTTTAAAAGTTTAATACCATACCTGCTTTAAGCTGACTTACTTTAAATTCATTATGAAATGCGGCTAAAGCCGGCAACTCTGTACAATGCGAAGGATATATTTCCTTTATATCCTGACTTTTAAGGTATTTAATTGTTTCCTGAGTTTGCGAATTATTATGTTTTAAATGAAACCCTCCAATTACAGCTCTTATTTTATCAATCCCCGAAACAGTTTTTGCATATTCAATTATATTGCATATGCCTGAATGTGCACAACCTGATATTATAATAATTTCTTCATCTAATTTTAGCAATAAACCTGAATCATCTGTTACAAAATCATCAATCTTATCTTCTAATAAAAAAGGAGTAGTTTTTGATTCAAAAGAATTTAAACGGGGTATTTCTCCTAAGAAAATTATTTCATCTGATAAATTGTAAGGATATACAGAAGGTATAATATCAAATTTCTCATTAAGTTCCTCATAAGGCATTGCTAAACCAATATTTTTATCATCATTTTTCCTAAATCGTTTTTGAAAAATGCCGGGATGGCATATTAATTTTTTATTGTTTATGAATTGCATCCCATCTCCATGATCCCAATGTCCATGACTAATAACTACAGTATCAACATTATTAATATCTATATCTAAATTTTGAGCATTTTTTATAAAGACGTTAGAGTGCCCCGTATCAAATAATACATCCATTCCATGTTCGATATAGTATGAAAGCCCATGTTCTGCTAAAAACTTGCCTGATGCTGTATTTTCTGTTAAAATATAAAGTTTCATAAGCTATTTACTTTTTCGTAATTTGACTTATGATCATTTCAGCTGCTTTTATTAATATTGTTTTGGTAGGAGCACCCGTTAATAGAGGATGCGAACCTATTTGAAAAGATATCAATTCGTAAACCGTTACCCCTTTTTGTATTGCCAAACTAATAGTATTGATTATTTCGCCTGCAGATTTTCCACCCCAAACTTCACCACCTAAAATTGAACCATCGCAGGGTGACACAAAAAGTTTAACTGTTAATGGTGATGTATTTTCAAAAGTTCCCGGATGCCTGTCAATATCGCTAAACTTTGCTGAAATATATTCAATATTCGCTTCAGCAGCATTACTGTCATTAACTCCGGCAGCTGCCATTGCTATATTGTTTATCTCTGTTGAGAATACAGCAAGTGTTCCCGAAAAAGTTTTCCTGATTTTAATTCCGAAAAGATTATGTCCTAATACACGAGCCTCTGCAGTAGCTGTTGATGCCAGCATTACATTATCTATTCGGCCCGTTAAAAAGCCTATTGTTTGAGAGCAATCACCAACTGCACAAATATCTTTTACTTTTGTACGCTCATAATTATCTACTATTATCGCACCCATTTCATTTAATTCCAAACCAGCTTGTTTTGCCATATCTGTATTTGGTTTGTAACCGATGGCCATTATTACAGCATCACACTGAATTTCTTCACCAGAATCCAATAATACAGATGAAACATCTCCATTATTTCCAATTACTTTCTTAACACGAACTGATGTCTTTATATTTACGGCAGTCCCGGCAAGTGCTTCTGTAGCAATCTGACTAAGTTCTTTTGAGAATGCTCTTGAAAAACAGTATTGCTCACTTTCTATTAACGTTATATTCTTATCAGGATTAAGAGCAAATTGTTCAGCAACCTCGGCCCCAATAAAACCGCCACCAATTACTACAATATTCTTTTTAGGTTTTAACTTTTCAAATACTTGCTTGATATAATTAAAACTTTTCTTAATGTAAAATACATTGTTTAAATCATATCCCGGAATAAAATCAGGAACAACAACTTTTGATCCTGTAGCAAAAACTAACTTCTCACATGTAAATTCTTGTCCTGATTCCGTTTTTACTGATTTACTTTCCAAATTAACATTAATTACTTTCTCAGTAATTACTTCTCCTCCCAAATCAACAAAAGGTTTAGGCCCCATTACATTTTTATCTACCCCGTCAAGCTTGTGAAAAATATAAGGAATTCCGCACGGAACCAATCCTTTTTCTTCTTCTTTAAACATCAATATTGATTTCTCAGGATTTTGTTTTTTTGCTGTTACTCCGGTTATAATACCTGCCGGGCCTGCTCCAATAATAATTACATCGTATTTTTTCATTTTTAAAACTCTTTCAATTCATTATTTTTATATACTTCATAAGCTTCTTTTACAGTCATTTGTCCGGCTCCGATATATATTTTAATTCCAGCCTTTTCTAAAACTGTAGCTGCATTTCCACCAGGGCCATTACCGGTAATTAAAACTTTTGGCCCCATCTCAAATAATTTCTGAGAAGTTTTTGGCCCGGCACCATGGGCTTCATTTTCAATTGCACGATTATCAAAAGATGTAAACTCATCTTTTTCGTCATCATAAACTAAAATAAATTCAGTTCTTCCAAATCGTGGATCCATATCTGAATTCCACTCAGTTCCTTTTGTTGTAAATGCTATTTTCATGTTTTTTAGTTTAGTATTATTTCTTAAGATTAAGTTATTACTAATTTATGATCTCTATCTTTATATTTTCAAGCTACCAGCTATTAGATTCTATTCAGATTTTCTCCACACATTCCCTCTTCTCCAAGTCTTTTTTTCTAAACCAATTTCTTCACTTTTTCCCAACTATCTGCAACCAAACCACCCAATTCTCCCTGATCAAACTCAACAATTGTTTTGCCCACTATCATAGCTTTTGTAAAATTTTCATCGTAAGGTAAACTTGCAATATGATTGATGGACTCATCCTGAAGAAACTGAAGTATTTTATTTGTTACATCAGGATTAATATCCCACTTATTGATAATACATCCTGCTTTTAATTTAAATTTCTTAACCAATTCATAAACTCTCTTTAAATCGTGCAAACCTGATAAAGAAGATTCTGTAACCAATACAACATAGTTTGCTCCTGACAGAGACGACACAACAGGACAACCAATACCCGGAGAGCCATCAACTATAATGTATTTGTTAGTATTTTCTTCGGTAATGTGTTTTGCTTCATTTTTAACTTTTGCTACTAACTTTCCAGAATTTTCAGTTGCAATTCCTAACCTTGCATGTACCAATGTACTTCCAATTCTTGTTTTGGAAATATACCAATCTCCAACATTTTGTTCATGCATGGTAATTGCTTTAACCGGACACACCTTTTCGCAGTAACCACAACCTTCACAATTTAAAGTATTAATTATGTGTCGATTGTTTATTACAGGAATAGCATTAAAGCGGCACTTTTCAGCACATAAACCGCAGTTAGTACATTTGCTTTTATCAATATTAGCAATTATTCCACTAAAGAAATTCTCTGATTTTTCAACAACAGGCTTCATTAACAAATGCATGTCAGCTGCATCAACATCACAGTCTGCTACCATAGCATCATTCCCTGCCATAACAGCAAAGGATGCTGTAATTGAAGTTTTGCCTGTTCCTCCCTTCCCGGAAATAACAACAATTTCCTTCATATTAATTGCTAATTTTTAAGATTTAAAATGTAATTCTTTATATTTTGAAGTTCTTGTTTAACTTCAGGTAATTCAGTATAGATTAATTTGCCTTTTGAGTAAAGTTCCGCAATATTTCGACTGTTTGGTATTTTAGCGAGAACAGGAATACTATTTCCCTTACAATGATCAACAACATCATTATTCCCAATTCCATAACGATTAATAACAACTCCATAAGGCTTTCCGAGTGCATTCATTGTTTCTACTGCCAATTTTAAATCATGCAAACCAAAAGGTGTAGGTTCTGTTACCAGAATTACAAAATCCACACCTTTTGTTGCTTCAATCACAGGGCATGACGTTCCGGGTGGTGAATCAAATATTTTTACTGTTTTCTTATTAAAGGCTTTATTAACAAATTCATTAGTTTGCGCAATTAATGGTACAGCCTGCTCTTGTCCAATATCTAATCTGCTTTCAATAAATGAAATGTTATTATTAAGGTATTGTTTCAATGTACCCATTCGTTGAGAAATCATTGGCAATGATTCTGTAGGGCACAATTCGGAGCATGCATAACAACTGTGACATAATTCCGGAAATACCAATATTTGAGGGCCTAATTGTATTACTGCGTGAAAATTACAATTCTTCTGACATTCACCACATAAAGTACAAGTATCTTCTTCCCATTTAGGAATCATTTTATACTTTATTTCTTCTTTAACTAAATCACCTTTAATAAACAAACCTGAGTTAGGTTCTTCCACATCTAAATCTGTTAAAACCACTTTTTCAGATTCAGCAAGAAGAGCGGTAAGATTCGTTGATAAAGTCGTCTTGCCTGTACCCCCTTTTCCACTAGCAATAGCTATTTTCATGTTTTAACTTAAAATTGTTTGTTTAGGAATACTCCCATTTTCAAAATGCTTATCTATCCATCCTGATTTTACATTTTCCCTGTTATCAAAATGTTTAACAAATGGTTTTATATCAATAAGAGGAGTTCCATCAAGCATATCTACTTCAGTAAAGAATAATCTATGATCAATAATCTTTTTAATCTTCACAATTGAAATCCCTATTTTATTAGGCCGATATGGGCTTCGGATAGCAAAAACTCCATGCTCCACAGGTTCCAAATAAGGTTCAGCCTTTATTTTTTCATCTTTGATCTTATGAAAATGATAAATTAATATGGCATGACTAAATCCTTCAAGATCACATAATCCGTCTGAATACTTATCAAGGATATTACAAACTCCTTCAATATTTTCCTTAAAACAACCTTGAATTGGAATGTTTTTTTGGTTTTTAAATGGAGTGTTAATAATACCAATTGGATTTACCAGTATTTCTTTCATTTTATACAAAAAAATATATACTGACTATGAATTTGATTCAGTATTATTTAATGATCACAAAGATTTTGACCTGTTTTTAGTTGATCATTTAAATAATGCTCAACTAATTCAGATGGAGACCCATCTAGGACTCCCATATGTACTTCTATATTATTTTGGGCAAAAAGATCCTGAGCTTTTTGCCCCATACCACCGGCAATAATTACATGTACTCCCTGATCAGCCAAAAATTTTGGATATACTCCCGGTTGATGAACTGGTGGAGTAACAAATTCTTCCTTTATAACTTTAGTATCTTCCACATCGACAATGGCAAATTTTTCACAATGTCCGAAATGAGCTGTAAGTTTTTCATTCAGTGTAGGTATTGCAAATTTCTTTTTCATATTCCTTAATTTAATTATTTTACTTTATTTTGAATTAAATAATTCTTCCCTTATCATTGTTTTACTGCATTTTGGACATTTAATACTTGTACATTTAGTGCCTTGTTGATGTGAAACTTTCTCACCACATTTAGCACAAATACAATAACCTCCAGGCCCAAAAGCACCCCCTCTATTTCTTCCTTTACCACCTTCCCTTTTCATAGTAGATAGCTTAAAAGCCATTAGCATAAACTAAATAATAATCCAACTAGAATCCATAATTGCAATATATAAACACATAAACGCTAATGGCTTTTTGATTTAATTACAATTTTTTAATTCATTCTCAAGATATTCAAGTTGTTTTTTAAGAATGTTAATTTCATTTTCAATTATTTTTTTATTTGATTGATTAGAGTTTTCAGAATCTTCTCTAAAAAAAGTCTTTTGGTTACTATTAAAATAACCTCTTCTTCCTTGCCCTCCACGAAAACCTCTTGCAAGGCCACGTCCTGACACCCGGTCAAAATTAAAGCCGGCTTGTTTATTCCCAACGCAAAATCCCATGCGCCTTCCTGTCATAGAACCCAAACCTTCAGGCCCTGTTTTGTCACCTCTTGGCATAATTACCTCCTTTGTTTTTATTTTTGTGATTACAACATTTACCATGGCCAAAACCTCCTGCCAGATTCAAAATATTTTTTGAATGACAAGCAGGACATTCTGTTATCGTTTCATTAAATTTCATTCTGAACATTTGTCCACAACTTTGACATTTTATAATATTATTTCTAAAATGAATATTCCCTCCATCAATATTTAGCATTTTCCCATTAATGATAAAATCAGCAATCTTTTTTCGTGCTTGTTCAATCAATCTTGTAAAAGTAGGCCTTGATATTTCCATTTCTCCGGCAGCTTCCTCATGCGAAAGACCTATATAATCAGCTAACCGAAAGGCTTCAAACTCATCTAAGCTTAACAACACCTGTTCCAATGAAATTCCTTTTACCCCCATTGGTTTAAAATCTGTAAAGATTGGGGGTTCGTATACAACTCTATTATTTTGTGGCCTTGGCATATATTTTCTATATTAATTTCAGTACAAATATATTGAACGCATGTTCATAATGCAAATAATTTATAATATTTTTGTAAAAACTTTTTTATATGACTATTGAAGATCGAATAAATAAATCCGGAACCAGGCAGGTTAAAATAGTATTTAAAAATTTAATTAATGATCATAATACACTTTTTGGTGGAATAGCATTACAGTGGATGGACGAAGTAGCCTATATTACAGCAACTCGTTTTTGTAAAAAGAAGGTGGTTACGATATCAACAGGTAAAATTGATTTTAAGAAACCTATTCCATATGGTACAATTGT
>DAOVYZ010000119.1 GCA_030635365.1 Bacteroidales bacterium | reverse complement strand
CATTTGCAGTTATAAATAGAAAAACACCTTATGTTAAATTAAGAAAAGCAGGCTAAGTGTAAGCACAAGGTGTTGTTTGAATAAATAAAAATATTAACAATTTATAATCGAATTGCTTGTTTTAGTCTTAGAATTCGGGACGGCTTGTAATGCGTGAAGGAAGCTATTCCATAGTTTTAGAGGGCAATTGAGCCAGGTTGTGGGAAGGATTTGAAATGAGAGTTGGAAAGGCAAAACGGCGAGCCATGCGTTGGCGTAGGACTGGAACTAAAGCAGAAATAGCTGGACTGATGGCACATAGTTTCGATTTAGTACTTGCCATGGTTTCAAACACACAATCGCAAGTCCAGCGCGTTGAAGCATTGTTTTGCCTAGATTTTTTGTTTACTTTTTTATCAATGAAAAAAGTAAAAGCCAGTCCGGCTTGAGGATATAATCAAAGTGCATGGGTTAGCCGCAAATTGTTTTAACATACTTTCGATCGTTTTCAAACTTATGCTTCGATAAACTCAGCATGACATTCCGAGAGCTAAAATTATATTAAAATAAGCCTTACAGGCTTATTCCGGTTTCTACTAATATTAGTCCTATAATTAATATTATGTTAAATAGGATGTATGAAAGTATAGGGAGGCTGAAATAACCTCCCTTCTATTTAGTTTTAACTTTTATTGCATTTTGTTATTAATCTCTTCGTACTTATCGTTCATTTTTAAACGATAATACAAAGTTTTTAGCGTAGACATTATACTTGTATCCTCCGGCTTTAATTCGTGCGCTTTCTCAATATATGGTAAAGCTTCACTAAACTTGTTATCTGCTATTTTCTTTGCATCCTCATATTTTTTATTATCTGTTATTTCATTTGCCTTATCTGTTAATTCAACAGCTTCGTTAAAATAAATAACTCCTAAGTTATAATAAGCTTCAAAAAATTCAGCATCAACTTCTATAGCTTTTTTATATTTCTCTTTCGCTTTATCTTTTTCTCCCATTTTATCGAATAAATGAGCTTCAGCTGAATAAAACTGAGGATTTGTAGGGTCTCCTTCTCGGGCCAATTCTAAATACCTAAAAGCCTCTTCAGGATTTTCTGTTTCTAACAAATAATAATTAATTATACCACCTAATAACGATTGACTGGCAGGATATGCTTCAAATCCTGATTTTAGCGATCCTACATAATTTTCATTATCTCCTTTTGCTTTGTAACAATCTGCCATTAGTGCGTAAGAATCTCCTTCGCCATAGCCATACTTTATTGATTTCTCATAATACTCAATTGCCATATCATATTTTTCAGCCTTTTGTGCAGTTATTGCAGTATTAAAAATAATGGCTGTATCAATTTCTCCTCCAAAAAGTGGCATTTCTTTTACTTCGAGTGATTTTTCAAAATAAATCAAAGCTTCGTCCAGATTTTCTTCCTGGTATGCGTTTACCGCATTTTGTACGAATACGTTAACAACGGTAAGCAGTTGAGCATCAATTGGTGCCTGGAATAACTTTCCACCTTCCATATTATATGCTTTCTTAAAATTATCAAAAGCATTTACCATAGGATATTCGATTATATTTTTAAATTCTTCGTTCTCAGAATTTGCTATAGCCTGGTAAACCAAACCTTTTACATAATATGTCTTTGCCCAATCTTTGGTTTTTTCCTGAGTCTCGGCAAATTTAATTGCATTTAAAGCTGTGTCCAGCTTTTCGCCACCCTCAGCCCAAACCATAGCTTTGTTCACATACTTCTTTTGAGCAATACCATTGCCAGGCAAAATACATATCGCAAAAACAATTGATATTGAAAATAAAAGTCCTCTTTTCATGATGATTTGTTATTTAAATTTTAATTAATTTAGTTTCTCCAAAAATAAAATATATTTATGTTATGTCAAATTTTATACCGAAATTTTAAAACATACTTTTAATCATTAGATTCATTAGTTGTTTCAGTACCTTCTGAATTTAAAGATTCATTTTCAATTAAATCTTCTTCTTCATCCGTTGTAACTTGTGCTACCGCCGCAATTGAGTCATTATTCCTTAAGTTAATCAGGCGTACTCCTTGCGTTGCCCTACCGGTAACTCTAATATTCGAAACCGCCAAACGTATAGTAATTCCCGATCTGTTTATGATCATTAAATCCATATCGTCATTAACGCCTTTAATAGCAATCATTTTCCCGGTTTTCTCAGTTATATTTAAAGTCTTCACTCCTTTCCCTCCCCTATTTGTAATTCTATAGTCTTCTATATCAGACCGTTTGCCAAACCCTTTTTCCGATACAACTAAAACCTCATGGTCAGATTCCTCTAACCAAACCATTCCAACTACTTCATCATCAGGCTTACTTAGTGTTATACCCCTAACTCCAGCTCCAGTCCTGCCAATTGACCTTACCTTTTGTTCATGAAAACGGATTGCTTTACCTTCACGTGTGGCAAGAACTATATTGCTTTTACCATCGGTAAGTTTAGCCTGTAATAAGGTATCGCCTTCTTTAATAGTAATTGCATTTACTCCATTTTGCCGAGGGCGTGAATAAGCTTCAAGCTGTGTTTTCTTAATTATGCCCTTTTTAGTACACATTACAATGTAGTTATTCTCAATATACTCTTTATCATCCAGGCTTTGAACGTTAATAAATGCTTTAACCTTATCTTCCGGTTCTATATTTATAATATTTTGTATTGCTCTTCCTTTAGTACTTTTCGCACCTTCCGGTATTTGATAAACTTTTAACCAATAACATTTTCCTTTTTCCGTAAAGAAAAGCATAGTATTATGCATTGAAGCTATAAACATATGTTCCAGAAAGTCTTCATCTCTTGTAGTACTTCCTTTAGAGCCAACACCACCCCTGTTTTGAGTTCTGAATTCGGTGGCCGGAGTGCGTTTTATATATCCCAAATGCGACATGGTTACTACCATATCTTCATCAGCATAAAAATCTTCAGGATTAAATTCACCTTCGTCAGGAACTATTTCAGTCCTTCTCTCATCGCCATATACCTCTTTCACCTCTATTAATTCATCCTTAATAATTTGCATTCTAATGGATTCATCATTTAAGATAGTTTTCAAATGATCTATTAATTTTAGCAGTTCTGCATATTCTTCCTTTATTTTCTCCCTTTCCAGTCCAGTAAGCTTTTGCAATCTCATCTCAAGTATTGCTTTAGCCTGAAGCTCACTTAATTCAAATTTGCTCATTAAGCCATCCTTAGCTTCTTCAGGAGTACTTGAGGCTCGTATTAACGCAATCACTTCATCTAAATGGTCTAACGCTATTAATAAGCCTTCCAGGATATGAGCTTTCTTTTTTGCTTGCTCTAATTCATATTGGGTCCTTCTAACAACAACATCGTGTCTGTGATTTACAAAATTAGAAATCAGTTGTTTAACATTAAGAACCTTAGGCCTTCCTTTAACCAAAGCTATGTTATTTACACTAAATGATGTTTGAAGTTGTGTATATTTAAATAATTTATTGAGAACAACATTCGCAATAGCGTCTTTTCTAACTTCATAAACAATACGCATACCGTTTCTGTCCGATTCATCATTCAGATTTGTAATACCATCTATTTTCTTTTCATTAACTAGTTCAGCAGTTTTACGTATCAATTCTGCTTTATTAACCATGTATGGTATCTCGGTAACAATAATCTTTTCTCTCCCGTTTGGCTCTGTTTCAATTTCTGCCTTCGACCGCACCACAATTCTTCCCTTTCCTGTTTCAAATGCGTCCTTAGATCCCTGGTACCCATATATAATACCACCTGTAGGAAAATCAGGTGCTTTGATATATTCCATCAACTCAGGGATTTCTATATCATTATTACCAATATATGCAATTATGGCATCTATTGCCTCCGAAAGGTTATGAGGTGGCATATTCGTAGCCATTCCTACAGCTATACCAGAAGCTCCGTTAATCAATAAAGTTGGTATTCGTGTTGGTAATACGGTAGGCTCTTGCAAAGAGTCATCAAAATTTAATTGAAAGTCAACAGTATTTTTATCTAAATCACGTAAAACTTCTTCGGAAATTTTCTTTAATCGTGCTTCTGTGTAACGCATTGCAGCAGGGCTATCACCATCAATTGATCCAAAGTTACCTTGCCCGTCTACCAATGGGTAACGTAAGGACCATGGTTGAGCCATTCTCACCATAGCTTCATATACAGATGAGTCGCCATGTGGATGGTATTTACCCAAAACCTCTCCTACAATTCTTGCTGATTTTTTATATGGTTTATTTGAGGCTAAGCCAAGGTCAGACATTCCAAACAATACTCTTCTATGAACAGGCTTAAATCCATCTCTTACATCTGGTAACGCTCTTGAAACTATAACCGACATTGAATAATCAATGTAGGCCGATTTCATTTCTTCTTCAATATTAATTTTTACTATTCTTTCTCCTTCTGCCATATATCAAAAATATTAAGTTATTTAATGTCTATTTTTTTTAAAAAATCAAAAGTACTAAAATAGCCTTTTTTAAGCGAATTATTTAGTGTTATTGTACCGATTTTTCAACAGAAATATGTTCATAACAATAGCTTTTTATCAACAGTTTTTTAGAGAAAAAAAACATGAGTCTAAACATATTGATTCATAATTTGTTAAACAAATTATGGCATTTATCATAAAATAATATTATATTGTATTTTGCAATTTTAATCCGATTATTAATTTATTTGTTTTATTTTTAGTACGCTTATATTAATTTTGTATTATAATTAAAAATAATACGACTATTCACAATATCTCATTTATAAGAAATTTTTATGGATGCAAAATTTTCGCAACGAATAAAGGATGTTTTAAGTTATAGTAAAGAAGAAGCTGTTCGGCTTGGCAATGCATATATTGGTACAGAACACTTGCTTTTGGGTATTTTACGGGAAGGTGAAGGGCTTGCTGTTACTATTCTTGAAAATCTTAACATTGATCTTAACAGGCTAAAAAAATCGATTGAGTTTAGAATAAGGTCAGAAGAAAATCTTAGAATTACTGATACTGATAACATACCTCTTTTTAAAACTGCCGAAAGAGCCTTAAAGCTTGTTTATCTCGAAGCAAAATCATTTAGTAGTTCTACCATTAATACAGGACATTTATTATTATCTATTTTGAAAGATGAAAATAGTGTTGTTACTCAAATACTTGAAGAACAGCATATAGATTATCAAACTATTAGATCTGAAATGGAAAATACTGAAATTGAGTTGAAAGCAGATTTTGAAGATGAAGAGAATGAAATGCCTTTTGGCCCGGGTAAAGGAAGCGGTGGAGGATCGGCCCAGCAAGGACAACAAGCAAAATCTGAAACGCCTGTTTTAGATAATTTCGGTATTGATTTAACGAAAGCCGCTGAAGATAATGCCCTTGACCCTATTGTTGGGCGCGAAAAAGAAATAGAGAGACTAGCTCAAATACTTAGCCGTAGGAAGAAAAATAATCCTGTCCTTATTGGTGAGCCGGGTGTTGGTAAATCGGCAATTGTTGAAGGATTGGCCCTGCGAATTATTCAAAGGAAAGTATCCAGGGTATTATTTGATAAAAGAGTAATAACCTTAGATTTAGCATCAATTGTAGCAGGAACAAAATATCGTGGACAGTTTGAAGAAAGAATGAAAGCAATATTAAATGAACTTTCAAAATCTACTAATATTATTCTGTTTATTGATGAAATCCATACTATTGTAGGGGCAGGTGGGGCAACCGGTTCTCTTGATGCTGCTAATATGCTTAAACCTTCATTAGCACGCGGTGAAATACAATGTATTGGTGCAACAACACTTGATGAGTATCGTCAATATATTGAAAAAGACGGTGCATTAGAAAGGCGATTCCAAAAAATAATGGTTGATCCAACTACACCTGAAGAAACGATTGAAATATTGCATAATATAAAAAGCAGATACGAAGACCATCATAATGTGAATTATACAGATTCGGCAATTGATTCATGTGTAAAACTCACTATGCGTTATATTAGCGACCGCCATTTACCAGATAAAGCTATTGATGCTTTAGATGAATCAGGTTCAAGAGTACACATATCAAATATTGTAGTACCAAGCAAGATTATTGAGATTGAGAAACAAATTGAAGATGTACGTAAAGATAAAATAGCGGCAGTAAAGAATCAGAATTTTGAATCGGCTGCAAATTTTAGAGATAGTGAAAAGAAATTGATGGATGCATTAGATACTGAGAAGGATAATTGGGAAAAAGAGTTGGTTAAAAACCGTGAAACTGTTTCAGAAGAAGAAGTTGCAGAAGTTGTTGCAATGATGACCGGAGTTCCGGTTCAAAGGATTGCACAAGCTGAAGGTGCCCGACTGATGAAAATGGGCGATGAATTAAAGCAGAATGTTATTGGACAAGATGATGCTATTGCTAAAATTGTTAAGTCAATTCAACGAAATCGTGCAGGATTAAAAGATCCAAATAAACCAATAGGGTCATTTATTTTCTTAGGGCCAACCGGTGTTGGTAAAACTCAGTTAGCAAAAATTCTTGCATTATATCTATTTGATAGTGTTGACAACCTTATCCGCATGGATATGAGTGAATATATGGAGAAATTCTCTGTATCAAGGTTAGTTGGAGCACCTCCGGGATATATTGGTTATGAAGAAGGTGGCCAGTTAACAGAGAAAGTTCGCCGAAAGCCATATTCTGTTATTTTACTTGATGAAATAGAAAAAGCTCATCCGGATGTATTCCATTTATTATTACAAGTACTAGATGAAGGCCAGTTAACTGATAGTTTGGGGCGTAGAATCGATTTTAGGAATACAATAATTATTATGACTTCGAATATTGGAAGCCGCCAGCTTAAAGATTTTGGGCAAGGTGTTGGTTTTACAACCCGCGCAAAACAAGAATCAGCTAGTCAACATGCAAAGAGTGTGATACAAAATGCTTTAAAACGTTCTTTTGCTCCTGAATTTATTAATCGCCTTGATGATATTATAATATTCAATTCATTAAATAAAGAACATATACACAGTATTATCGATATTGAACTTAAAGGATTATTCCATAGAATTAATGCATTGGGTTATAATATTGAATTAACTAAGGTTGCAAAGAATTATATTACTGATAAAGGGTTTGATCCTGAGTATGGTGCACGCCCATTGAAACGGGCAATTCAAAAGTATCTTGAGGATCCTATGGCAGAGGTAATAATTAAGTCTACCCTGAAGGCTGGAGATATTCTTGAAGTTGATTATGATAAGGAAATAGATGAAATTGTAATCAATCCCAAAAAGAAAAATAAGCCTGCCAAGCCTGTTGACGGGAAAGAAAAAATAAAGGAAAAAGAATAATCTGAATAACTTAACAAATTTTGCACTTATTAAGATTGTTGATATAGGTTGCCGTTAGCAGTACAAGGATATTGAAAGTTTTGCTTATTCTATTTCACCGAATAAATCAAAATCATCAGCATCTTTTATTCTAATATTATAAAAAGTCCCAATTTGTAATTTCATATTTTCTTTTATTATAACCTCATTATCAACTTCCGGTGAGTCGTATTCAGTTCTACCAATATAATTACCTCCCTCCTTTCGGTCAATAATCACTTTAAGTAAACGTCCTATCTTTTTAGTATTTAAAGAATTAGATATCTCTCTTTGAGTCTCCATTATTGTATCCATTCTTGATTGTTTAACAGAAAAAAGAATCTCATCCTTAAAGTTTTTTTCGGAATATGTATCTTCTTCTTCAGAATAAGTAAATACTCCCAGCCTTTCAAATTGCGCAAACTTCACAAATTCAATAAGTTCATTAAAATCTTCATCCGTCTCGCCGGGATGGCCTACTAACAAAGTTGTTCTAAGTGCCATACCAGGGATTTCATTTCGGAAATAATTAATTAAATCATAAGTTTGCTTTTTATTAATCCCTCTTCGCATCATTTTCAGCTGTTTATCACTAATATGCTGAACGGGTATATCCAGGTAATTACAAATATTAGATTTTGTTTTGATGATTTTTATTACGTTTTTTGGGAATTTAGCAGGAAAAGCATAATGAAGCCTTAGCCATTCCAGTCCTTTGATATCAGAAATTTTATCAATTAATTCAGCCAGCTTATATTCTTTGTATTTATCGTAGCCGTAATATGAAAGATCCTGTGCTATTAGTATTATTTCCTTTACACCTTTTTTAATTAATAGTTTAGCTTCAGCAACAATATCTTCAATTGATCGGGATTTATGTTTGCCTTTTATTAGCGGAATGGCGCAAAATGAACAAGTTCGGTCACAACCCTCAGATATTTTTAGATATGCATAGTGTTTTGGTGTTGTTATAAGCCTTTCTCCAACCAGTTCTTTATACCTGCCTCCAACAGTTTCTAAGAGTTCTTTTATATTAAAAACTCCAAAATACTTATCGACCGCCGGTATTTCCTTTTCCAATTCGCTTTTATACCGTTCTGAAAGGCATCCAAAAACAAAAAGCTTTTCAATTTTATTATGTTTTTTAAGTTCTTCAAATTGCAATATAGTATCAATAGACTCCTTTT
>DAOVYZ010000459.1 GCA_030635365.1 Bacteroidales bacterium | reverse complement strand
TCTTCAAGAAATTTAATTTCAGAGTCAGTTAATGTTACTTTATATTTTTTCATAGCAGTTTCTTGCAAATATACAATATATTACCAGAAATAACATCCTTGACTTAACACTAGTGTCAATTAGTCAATAATATAAAAAAAATCAAATGTATTTATATTATCAGATTTTCAACTGATATTAAGCTAAATTTTTGTAATTTGGCACAATTTTAAAAATACACAAAAAACCATAATAAAATGTCATTTTTACAGGATAAAGTAGTACTTGAGGGATTAACATTTGATGACGTATTATTAGTTCCTCAATATTCGGAAATTTTACCGCGTGATGTTGATGTTTCAACGCAGTTTTCAAAGAATATTAAATTAAATATTCCTATTGTTTCTGCTGCAATGGATACCGTTACAGAGACTCTTTTAGCAATTGCAATAGCTCGCGAGGGGGGCATTGGTGTTATTCATAAGAATATGAGTATTGCGGATCAGGCGAAACAGGTTAAAACAGTAAAGCGTTCCGAGAACGGGATGATTTATGATCCAATAACTATTGGAAAAGACAATACTGTAACTGATGCCTTAAACTTAATGAAAGAATATAAAATTGGTGGTATTCCTGTTGTTGATTCAAATGAAATTTTAATCGGGATTGTAACAAATCGTGATTTGCGTTTTGAATATCAATTAGACAAAAAGATATCTGAAGTAATGACAAAGGAAAACATCATTACAACGCATAAATCAACCGATTTAGAAAAGGCAACAGATATCCTGCAACGTCATAAAATTGAAAAACTTCCCGTTATTGATGACAATAAAAAATTAATTGGACTGTTAACATATAAGGATATTACAAAAGTAAAAGATAATCCATTAGCATGTAAAGATACAAAAGGAAGATTGCGAGTAGCAGCAGGAGTTGGAGTTACTACAGATACTTTAGAAAGGGTTGAAGCATTGGTTAGGGCTGGAGTTGATGCAATTGTTATTGATACTGCTCATGGGCACTCAAAGGGTGTTATTGAAATGCTTAAATCTGTAAAAAAGGAATTTACGGGAATAGATGTTGTTGTTGGTAATATTGGAACAGCAGAAGCTGCAAATGCTTTAGTTGAAGCAGGAGCAGATGCAGTAAAAGTTGGAATAGGGCCAGGGTCTATTTGCACAACAAGAATTATTGCAGGTGTAGGATTGCCACAGTTGACAGCTATTTACGAAGTAGCCAGTGCAATTAAAGGTTCGGGTGTTCCTGTTATAGGTGATGGAGGATTACGATATTCAGGAGATATAGTAAAAGCAATCGCAGCCGGAGCATACACGGTTATGGCAGGTTCTTTATTTGCGGGTGTTGAAGAATCTCCCGGAGAAACAATAATTTACAATGGTAGAAAATTCAAATCATATCGAGGAATGGGCTCGATTGAGGCAATGCAGCAAGGTTCAAAAGATCGTTACTTTCAGGATGTTGAAGACGATATAAATAAATTAGTACCTGAAGGAATTGCAGCGCGTGTTCCATTTAAAGGGAATTTATCGGAGGTTATATATCAGATGGTTGGAGGTTTAAGAGCAGGTATGGGTTACTGTGGTACAGCTAATATTATAAAATTAATGGATGCAAAGTTTGTAAGAAATACAAATGCAGGAATTACTGAGAGCCACCCACATGATGTGGCAATTACTAGAGAAGCTCCAAATTATAGTAGGCAGTTCTAGAAAAAGCAATATATAATTTGATATTAAAATTAGATATATGAAAAGATTTGGTTTATTTTTTTGTTTCTTTTTAATAATTAATTCTACTTTTTTAAATGCACAAAAGAATAGTGTTTTATTAACTATTGATGACCATAAGGTTATAGAAGAAGAGTTCCAGAGAATTTATGATAAAAATAAAGTTAATATTTCAACAGGTGGAGTAACTTCTGTAGATGAATATTTGGAACTCTTT
This sequence comes from Bacteroidales bacterium, assembly GCA_030635365.1. GTDB lineage: Bacteria > Bacteroidota > Bacteroidia > Bacteroidales > UBA12077 > UBA12077. The sequence goes on along the minus strand of DAOVYZ010000459.1, from coordinate 1,321 downwards.
ATAAATTTTAAACTTAAGGTTATTGAGGCAGAGAAATTGGGTTTTGATACGATTCAATCCTTCATAAAGGAATTTGAGGGGTATAAAAAACAATTGGTATCGCCGTATTTAATTGACAATGAAACAAACGAAAGACTTATAGAAGAGGCTTATGAACGAATGCTTTATGAGGCAAGGGTAAGCCATATACTCATTAAATTAGAATCAGATGCTTCTCCTATTGATACAGTTATTGCATATGAAAAAGCGATGGAAATTAGAAGAAGAATATTAAAAGGAGAACCTTTTGAGACTGTGGCCAAAGGAAGTTCTGATGATCCTTCGGTTAAGAATAACGGAGGAGACTTAGGTTATTTTACGGTATTTCAGATGATTTATCCTTTTGAAAATGCAGTATATAGGACTGAAGTTGGAGGTTTGACATACCCTGTAAGAACAAGATTTGGATATCATATTATAAATGTAATAGATAAACGCAAAGCCAGGGGTAAAATAAAAGTTGCTCATATAATGCTAACTATTCCCAGGGGGACAAGTTTAGAGGTGGAGAATCAGAAAAAGAAACTTATAAATGAACTGTATCATAAAATAAAGCAAGGAGCGGATTTTCCTGCATTGGCAAAAAAATATTCTGATGATAAAGGTTCTGCACGAAATGGAGGAGAACTACCTTGGTTTGGAACAGGAAGAATGGTGGAAGAGTTTGAAAAAGCGTCTTTTGCACTTACAAAAAATGGAGAGGTTTCACAACCCATAAGAACAAGTTTTGGATGGCATTTAATTAAAAGAATAGACAGGGAAGAAATACCACCATTTAAAAAGGCTAAATCGGGAATAAAAACTAAGGTTACAAAAGGGCAGAGGGCTGAATATTCAAGGGAAGTTTTAATCAATAAATTGAAGGAAGAATATAGTTTCATGGAAAAGGAAGTAAATATGCCTGTAAAGCATGATACTGTGGAAAATGTATTTGTTGTTAAGCAGGAATATTTAAATCCAAATGCAAAACTGAATGACACTTTATTTTCATTTTTAGACAAAGTATATTTTCAAAAAGACTATGTTCAGTATATCCAAGAGAGAATTTCAGGAGAAACGCCGGTATTTAGGTACAAGATTTTGTATGATAAATTTGTTGGAAATAAAATTTTAGAATTAGAAGAGTCAAGGTTAGAAGAAAAATATCCCGATTATAAATATCTATTAAAGGAATACCATGACGGAATGTTACTTTTTGAGATAACAGATCAAAAAGTATGGTCGAAAGCTGTAAATGATACGGTTGGATTAAAAAATTATTATAAGCAAAATAAAAAGAAAT
>DAOVYZ010000381.1 GCA_030635365.1 Bacteroidales bacterium | reverse complement strand
TAAAACTTTTGCTTACGAGTTAGTACAATTTTATCGTAACTTAAGGAATTATAGTTAAACTTATATTTTACTTTGGCCATAAACTTAGTAATTTATGGTTCAAATATACAGAAATATTTTAAACTAATCCATTGGAGTCCTTCTTTTTGAACAGGCTTCAACCATTAAATCATATTCTTCATCGGTCATATCATTAAAATAATAGTTGATCGGATCTTTAGGCCTGTTATTTAACTTAACTTCGTAGTGTAAATGGGCTCCTGTTGAACGGCCTGTATTTCCTAACAATCCAATAACTTCTCCTCTTTTCACTTTTTGCCCGTCATCAACAGTAATTTTTTGCAGGTGGGCATATACAGTTTTATAACCATAACCATGATCAATAACTACTTTATTTCCATATCCATAAAACGAATAACCTGATTCAATAACAACACCGTCACCGGTAGCAAATATATCTGATCCTTCGGGCCCGGTAAAATCCATACCATGATGCATGGTTCTCTTGCCTGTAAATGGATCACTACGTGAACCAAAATAATCACTAATTCTATTAAAGTCTTTCAATGCAACAGGTTGAATAGCCGGAATAGCCGCAATCATTTTTTCTTGATTCTTTGCTAATTCAATAACAGTATCAAAAGATTTTGATTGAACATATATTTTTTTGGAAGTAACATCAACTTGTTTAAAGGTTTCTATCATTACTTCTGAATTATCATACCCTTCGAAGTTAACATAACGATTAGCACCCCCAAAACCTGCCGCTCTAATGGATGGAGGAATAGGCTCTAATTCGAAAATTGATCTATATAAAAAATCATCTCTACGCTGAATATCGGCAACTACTTTTTCTACATCCTCTAATTTATCAGTCAAAATATCATACTTTGATAAAATCAATTCTCTATCTTCCTCCAACATTACTACTTTTGGAGTATCGTTAAATGAAATATATATCACATTTAAAATAATAGCTACTGCCCCTGTCACTAATATAAAAACTAACAGCCTTTTTATTTTCTCCTTCCAGACAAGCTTTATCTTTTTAAAAGTCAAAGATTTTGAATCAAATTGATATTTGATCTTAGGCATGGTTTAAAAGTAATCTTAATATGTAATTATAAAAAAAACACAACGTTAGCGACAAATCTAATTTAAAAAAATTAATTTTACAACAATTGAAATATAAAAATACAATTTAGATAATAATTTAATTAACTAGTTTTAACTATTTTTAAAATAGGATTTTATGAATTCTAAAGAAATCAGAAATAAATTTTTACACTTTTTTGAGAATAAAAATCATACTATAGTTTCATCAGCTCCAATGGTTCTTAAAGATGATCCAAGCCTTATGTTTACAAACGCCGGGATGAATCAATTTAAAGATATTTTCTTAGGAAATAGCCAACCCAAAAACAACCGGGTTACAGATTCACAAAAATGTTTAAGAGTATCCGGGAAGCATAACGATTTGGAAGAAGTAGGCCATGATACCTATCACCATACTATGTTTGAAATGCTAGGTAACTGGTCGTTCGGTGATCCTGCCCTGCCGGCAGGCGGGTATTTTAAAAAAGAAGCTATTGAATGGGCTTACGAATTTTTGGTTAAAGAAATGAAGATTAATCCGGAAAGGTTATATGCTACTATTTTTGAAGGAAGTAAAGATGATGGGCTGGATTTAGACTCTGAAGCTAAAGAGATCTGGAAACTATATCTGCCAGAAGAAAGAATCCTTAACGGTTCAAAAAAAGATAATTTTTGGGAAATGGGTGATACAGGGCCTTGCGGGCCTTGCTCTGAGATACATATTGATTTAAGAAATGAAGATGAGAGAATACAAACCTCTGGTGACAAGCTTGTAAATAAAGATCACCCTTTAGTAATAGAAATATGGAATCTTGTATTTATTCAATTTAACAGAAAAGCTAGTGGAGAACTTGAACTCCTACCGAACAAACATGTTGATACAGGGATGGGCTTTGAAAGACTTTGTATGGCATTACAAGGGAAGAAATCCAATTATGATACTGATATTTTCCAACCTTTGATACAAAACATAGCTAAAGCTTCGGGCAAAAAATACGGAGAAGATGAAAATGCAGATATTGCAATGAGAGTAATTTCTGACCATTTAAGAGCTATTAGTTTTTCTATTGCCGATGGACAGTTACCTTCAAATGTTAAAGCCGGATATGTTATACGCAGGATTTTAAGGCGTGCCGTTCGCTATGCTTATACATTTTTAAATATTAATGAACCATTCATACATAAATTATTACCGGTACTAATCCAGGTATTAGGTGAAGCGTATCCTGAACTAATAAATCAAAAAGAACTAATAGAGAAAGTAATTTTTGAGGAAGAAACATCATTTCTAAAAACTTTGGAAACAGGAATACGGCTTCTTGATAAGATAATTAAGAATACAAAAGAAAAAGATTATAATATTATACCAGGGCAAGTTGCTTTTGAATTATACGACACCTATGGATTCCCTTTAGATTTAACCGAACTTATTGCTAAAGAAAATGGCCTTGTTGTTAACAAGAAAGAGTTTGAAGATGAAATGGAGAATCAGAAAAACAGGTCAAGAAGTGCTTCCAATGTTGACACTGAAGACTGGATTGAATTATTAGAAGACGATGTTCAAGAATTTGTAGGATATGACTATTTGGAAACCGAAGTAAAGATTACTAAATATAGAAAGGTTAAACAAAAAAATAAGGAACTTTATCAACTCATTTTTAATATATCTCCATTTTATGCTGAAAGTGGAGGCCAGGTTGGTGATAAAGGATACATTGAAGCCAACGGTGAAAAGATTAGTATAATTGACACTATTAAAGAAAATAATTTAAATATTCATATAACTGACAAACTGCCAACTGAGCCAAAAGATACCTTTAAAGCTGTTGTTAATTCAGGTAAACGAATATCTACTGCTAATAACCATACCGCTACTCACCTGTTGCATCATACTTTAAGAGAGGTTTTGGGAGAGCATGTCGAACAAAAAGGGTCACTAGTACATCCTGATTATTTACGTTTCGATTTCAGCCATTTCCAGAAACTTAGTGACGAAGAAATAAGAAATATTGAGATTTTAGTAAATCAAAAAGTCAGGGATAATATTTCTTTAGAAGAACATCGCGATATTCCAATGAAAGCTGCTACCGATATGGGAGCAATTGCTCTATTTGGGGAAAAATATGGTGATACTGTTCGTGTGGTAAAATTCAATAATTCTGTTGAGCTTTGTGGAGGAATCCATGTATTAAATACTGGACAAATAGGATTCTTTAAGATTATGAATGAAAGTTCAATTGCAGCAGGCATACGTAGAATAGAAGCAATTACCGGCGAAAAAGTAGCTGAGCATGTACTCCAACAAATGAATGAGTTAAATGAAATTAAAGCTCTATTTAAGAATCCAAAAAATACTGTTGAGTCCGTTAAAACTTTATTTGATGAAGTTACTAAATTAAATAAACAAATTGAGCAAATGACCAGAGGGCAGGCTCAAGCTATTAAGAAGCATTTAAAGGAACAAATTGAAGATATTAATGGCATTAATTTTATTGGTTATAAAATAGGGCTTAATTCAGCAGCTGCTATTAAAGACCTTTCATTTCAATTAAAGAACGAAATTGAAAACTTAGTTTTAGTTCTTGGTGCAGAAAATGAAGGTAAAGCTACTTTATCTATTATGATTTCAGAATCACTGGTTAAAGAAAAAAACTGGAATGCTTCACAAATAATTCGTGAAGCGGCAAAAGAAATCCAGGGTAGAGGTGGTGGCCAGCCATTTTATGCCACTGCAGGTGGTAAGAATCCTAAGGGAATAAAATCTGCAATTGCGAAAGTAAAAGATATGCTAAAATAGATTTTTATATTAATCATATAGTGGAAATTGTTCTTTTTAGAGCAATTTTCATTCTTTTATTATTCGAACCCCCAAGTATCTTTCCCAAATAACAAATATGCAATACCTATCTCAAAATAAAGAAAATTAGTTTTTTCGTTCAATTCAAGATTCCAATCATTTTCTAAATTCACTTTATTCATGGATAAACCAATGTCATAATTATTCCAACCGATACTTACTATAACATTCATCCGGTCTGTTAAATAATATTGCCCTTCAAGATGTAAACCCCAACT
>DAOVYZ010000349.1 GCA_030635365.1 Bacteroidales bacterium | reverse complement strand
AATAGAAAATTATGTTCATCAACACCAGTTTAAAAAAGCTATTAACCTAAGTAAGGAGTTAATTGAAAGATACCCAAAAAACGAAGAGGGTTATCTGGCACAAAACCATATATATTATAATTGGGGAAAAAATGCAAATAAACGATTTAATGAAAGAAAAAAAAATCTTGATTTATACTTAAAGAATGTTATAAATAAAGAATCAAACGGTTATTACCTTAAAGCTAAAATGTTTTTTAATTATAAGAAATATAATAAAGCATTAGAATATTGCAATAAAAGTATTCAAAAGAATCCTAAATATGATAAAGCATTTATTTTAAAGGCGGAAATTTATCATGCTTTAAAAAAAATAATTAAGGAAATTAAAGTTCATAAAAGAATCAAAAAAGAATTTCCGGAAGACCATGAAAGTGCTGCAAATTACTTAATTGTTAAAAGGCTTGCTGAAAATGGCATAGAACAAGAAGCTTATGAATATATAAACTCTATATCATCAAAAGAGAAATATAATAGTGTTATTAAACAAGTCATTTGCGAAAAACTGCTTAAGGATAAAAAGTACAATGATACAATTGAAAAACTTTCAAGAATAAACGGTAAAAAAGGAGAGCCATATGAACTCATAAGACTAAAATCTAAAAGCTTAATTAAACTTGGAAAGAGGGATGAAGCTATCAAATTATGCAAAAATGCTATAAACAACAATGCGGATAATGTTGATTACTATATAGTTCTGGTTAATATTTACGACATATTAGGTGAAAAAGAAAAAGAAATCGAAATTCATAAATTAATAAGTAAATTAAAAAACCACAATTTATCAGAATCTTTCTATTATATTTCAAAGTTATACCATGAACTAGGCAATTATTCTTTAGCAGCAAAATTTATTAAAGAATCAATTAAGATTGATCCTGCGACTAAATTGTATTATGAACTACTAGTTAAAATTCTGGACAATCAAAAAAAGACAGAAGAGAAAGAAAAAGTTGAAAAAACAATAAAAAGAAAGTTTGAGTATAATTAAACAAATAATAGATAATTGTCGATCTTTTATTAAATTTTCGTTTTTATCCTCTATTTTTAGGGCTTAAATTATATTGTAATATTATGAACATACTCATCTTAAATGGCAGCCCCAGGAAAAAAGGTAATACAAACATTCTAACTGAACATTTGATAAAGCATCTACCTGAAACCATTAATACAGAAACAGTCTATTTATACGATTATGAGATAAGGCCATGCACTGATTGCCGTGCCTGTAAAAAAGGAGATATGGTATGTGTGTTAAAAGACAGCATGCAAAAATTATATACGAAAATTGAGCAATCAGATGTTATTGTTGTAGGTACTCCTATTTATTGGTTTGGGCCAACTGCAAAAACAAAATTATTATTAGACAGGTTTCGCCCGTTTTATGGCAATAAAAGACTATCGGGGAAGAAAATGGCTTTATTACTTCCGGCAGGTGATGGAGCAAAAGATTGTGACCTTACTACCGAAATGTTTAAACGCGCTGCTAAAGCCCTGGAAGTTGATTTTATTGACGCAGTAACTTCAAAATCATTTGACATAGGTGATGCACACAATGATAAAGATGCACTGGAAAATATTGAAATATTAGCTAAAAAAATTGGGCAATAATGGGTTGCCGTCCTCATGTTAAATTCTTTTATACTGTTCTTTTAGGGGGTGAGATTCCCCTTTACCTACTCGACTTATTATCATCTAACATAATTGTTTCCTTTTTAAAAGAAAAGCCAAAAGTTTTCATTTCGTCTAAAATAGGTTTGTACATTTCTTTTGTAGATGGTATACATACTCCTGTACTTGTAATTTTTCCTTCTAAAATTAGTTTTGCAGCAATAGCAGGTGGTAATGAAACTGCTCTTGACATCGCAGAATCACCATAAGGAATACCTTCATTCAACATACTTGAAATTCGTTTTTCTTTCCTGTCAGAAAATTCAACAATCATTTCGTTGTGGACGATAATCATATCTTTTTCATAGGGTTCATATGTCATTCTTTTCAACATTAAATCTACAAGGAGGTTTGAATTTGTACCTCTATTTATTGATATCTGGACATTATCAAATAATCCGAGCCAATCTAATTTTTTAATAAAATCATCATTAGTCTCCATATTTAATGATTTGGCAAATTTCATCTTTATATTTTCCGTGGTTGATGAGTCAATAAGTTTAGCAATAAATTGGCTATAAGTTGTATTTTCAAAATCCTTTTCTTCGGTATTCTCAATCAATTTTATTTTTAGAAGATTTGTCATCGTGTTACAATAACCGATAAATCGTAACAGTCCTTTGTAAATAGAAATATTTTCATCCAATCCAAACTCTTTTATATAGCGTGTGCTGTCGCTACTAGGATATGTTTCAAATGCTCCAATTCCGTGTACGTCTACCAATCTGTTATGCTCAAATTTCTTGGATACTTCAATTACCTTTCCATCAACTTGATATGTTGCCGGCGATACCGCTGAACGCATAAGCCCGTTTGGATCCCATGAAAATTTATAGCCCCATGGATTACGATTATACTCAAATGAAGGAATGCCTGCTCCATAGGAATCAATTTTAGTAATTTTGCCTGCCTCAGAATGAACCTCGTCAATCATTTGTTTTAAGCCCATGTTGTCAAGGCCAGGATCCTCACCAAGTTCGGTCAGAATAAGAGTTTCTTGTTTTTTTGCTTCTTCATCGAAACATCCAATCCCAGGATGTTTAAAGTCGGTTGTTATCATTGGTGTTTTATGTTTCAGACATAATTCGGCAACAATTGCATGAGTTGACCGGGGTGTCATAGCAACAACAATCTCAACATCCTTTATTATTTTTTCTAAAATATCAACCTGGTCAATTGTCCAACTAACTGATGTTCCAAGAGATCTTTCTGCAATTACTTTCTCTGCTTTTGAAACGGTACGTGTTGCAATAGTAACTTCATATTTACAAATGTCAATAAAATAATCGACCATAGGTTTAACTACATATCCTGCTCCTAAAATTGCAACTTCCCTCATTTTATTCTTTCTTTTAATTGATTAAATTTTCGTCCTTAATGTTCTATAACGGTGGCAATATGAAATATTGGGCATTTTGGAATGCCAATCTTTCAATTTACTACACTGGTTATTTATAGTTAAAATGTTCATATTTAGCACTATCTGCCCAATTTTTTATATTGCGTGTTACCTGCTGCCTGTGTGTCCTGCGATGAATCGTGGCACTTTCAAATATAGTAATCTTTCTGTTAATCAGGAAGAAAGTTCTTTGAAATTGATTCATCATAACATTTTCCAAGCATAGCCATTCCTTTTCTGGCAACTATCCAATTTTCGTCAGCTATTTCATTTCCTTTAGTCTCAAAACTGGCACCAGATGTTAATATTAAAGGACATTTTAATCTTTTTGCAAGAGAAATCGTGTTTTCAAAATATTGTCGGGTAATCTTTTCAAGATGTTTGAACTTTTTTGTTGAAATGTGACCAGGTTTAAAGGGTGGCATTGCTGTATAAACTAAAACATCGTATTTTTCAGAAATTATTAGCTTGTCAATCTCCAAAATGTCGCCTTTAATAAAAACGACTTTCGATTTATCAAAAGACATTATTATAAATTCCAATGCTTTATCCCTTGTTATACGAGGGTGAGCAAGGAACCAGCGAAAGCGCAACGTCCCATTGAGTTTCACACCCTGCCGTCAGTAGAATTAAAATTTTGAATTATTTCATATTATTTTTTGTTTTGACAGAGTTAATTGTAGATAGATTAAAGCCTTTAACCATCAACCATATTGCAAGAAATATTTCATTTGATATTATTGGGACTAATAATAAATCCAGCATTGGATAATTTAAACCTGATAGTTTCAGTATGGTCATTACTAACAACGAGAAGATTGCAACTGTCCCCCATATAGAAAGAAATCGCGGAATAATTTTTGATTTGTATAAAAGATAATAAAATATGAATCCACTCAGGATAAATAAATATAAGTGAATTCCATTATAAACCAAATCACGCAAAGAGTGTAATGAATTGTTTAGGAAAAAAAATCCTCCAGTAATCATAATTACCCCCTCAACAATCTCTACAGACAAGTAGCTGAGAGACAGTTTGTTGCTAATAACTTTAAAGAATGGAAACATCAAAATAGCGATACCAATAACTGCAAGACCACTAACTACATCAGCAACCATTACTATTATTTTAAATTCAGTGATGGCATTAGCTATAACGCCAAAAGCTATTAGAATTAAAGCCCCAACAAGGATTGCTGTCTTTTTGTTTTTATTCATTTTTATTATAGTTTTCATAATATTTCCTCTTTAATATTTTAGATATTAAAGGAATTGAATTATAATGTAACGTTCTAAAATATTTAAGTGATTAGCCGTTTTCACTTTCCAATATCTTTTTAAGGTTTTCTCCTTCTTCCTTCACGTGTTGGTAATGAATTTT
>DAOVYZ010000161.1 GCA_030635365.1 Bacteroidales bacterium | reverse complement strand
TTAGAATTTATCGATCAAACAGTTAATATTACCAATGGCTTACTATCTTACCACTTAGGAGCTCACTCGTTTTCTATGTACAAATTATTGAATTTTGATTCGTTCGGATTACTTCATACCGGCCAATTAGGAGATGTAACAATAGGATCTTTCAGTAAACCTAAAAATCTTAATAAAAATTCATATAAAGAAATTAAAGGTTTATCGAAAAAACTTATTCATAAAGTAAAACCTCCTTCATTTGAATACGAAAATTTAGAACAGCTTTTATTCTATACCAGAGGTTTTAATGGAGCCCTTTCCGGGAACTTTGTTGCTCAGGAATTTACTGAAACAACCTCACCTTATTTACATCCGGATTTCCTTAATTATTGTTTTAGTATCCCAAATAAATTTCGGAACAATCACTATATCTACAAAAAATGGATTTCCTCAAAGTATAAGGATGCATCTAATTTTCAATGGGAATCAATTAAAGCAAAAATCACCAGCCCTACAATTATAATCAACAATAAACAAGTTGCTGTCAGTAAAATACCTGAGTTTATATTAAAAGGCATCAATTATAGATTAGGATTAAATATTAATACAAGAGCTAATAAAGGTTATCAGATGAACCCTTATTCATATTGGTATAAAACAAATCAAGGTTTAAAAGAGTTTATAAATGAGTATTATTTGTTAAATATACATCTAGTTAATGACACCGAACTACAAAAGGATTGTAAAAGTTTATTTGAAACAGGCAATGTAATTGAAAAATTTCAAGTACTGACATTACTTTCTTTTATTAAACAATTTCTAAAATCAAAGTAAGTGTTTTCAGATTTTAAGCAGGCAGCAAAAAATACAATTATTTACAGTTTTGGAAATATTGCGACAAAATTAATCGGAGTAATTCTAATCCCTGTTTATACTAATCCTAAATACTTAAGTTTAGATGATTTTGGTGTTCTCGGTGATATTGAAATAATAACTCAATTGTTAATAGCGATACTAGGTATAGCTTTATATCAGAGTTTAACACGGTGGTATTGGGAAAAAAACTTGCTGGAAAAACAAAAATCAATTACATTCACTATAACAGTTTGCATTATAGCCTTTTCAATCTTTGTTTATATTCCATTCCATATTTTTACAGATCAGATTTCTCATTTATTATTAAATTCTTCGGAATATTCATATTTAATTCGATTAATGTTTTATTCTGCCCTTTTACAAACGATTGGTATAATTCCAATTACTTTATTAAAGCTGCAGTATAAATCTACATTTTATTCACTGGCAAACATTCTAAAACTTGTTGTAACCTTATTGTTCACAATTTATTTTGTAGTAATTGAGAAAAGAAACGTTGAAGGTATTTTTGAGGCACAAATAATAGGAGGCGTATTTCTTCTAATTATTTTATCCAGATTTTATATTAAGAATATTGAGTTTGCTCTCGATTTTACTCAATTAAAAGAAATGTTAAAATATAGTTATCCTTTAGTTTTAGCGTCAATCTCAGGAATAATGCTTTCTACATTTGATAGATTTGGATTAACTGTAATGAAAGGATTAGATAGAGCTGGAATATATTCACTAGGATTCAAAATATCAAATGTAATTAAGATTGTCGTGATCACTTCAATTCAATTGGCAATCTCGCCAATGATTTTTAAGAAAATGCATGATCCCGATGCAAAATCATTCTATAAAAATAGCATGAATTATATAGGATACATTGTTATTTTCTTTGCATTTGTCATTTCAATTTTTAGTTTCGAGATCATAGAAATATTTACAAATAATAATGCATACTATGATGCAATATTTATTATCCCTATTCTTTCCTATTCTTTATTATTTTCTGCATTAAAGGATATGGCAATTACCGGTTTAAGCATAACCAAGAAAACAAAAGTCCTTGGAATTTTAATAACTATTGTGGCTATAATGAACTTTACGTTGAATTATTTTCTAATTCCAATTTGGGATATTTATGGAGCGTCTGCATCAACTTTATTTACTCAATTTGTTTTCTTTCTAATAGCACTTTACTTTGCTCAAAAGAATTATAAGATTCCATATAACTTTTCAAAACTTACAATCCTATTTCTGTTTTCAGCAGCTTTAGTCTCCATTTGCTTTATTCTAACTAATATACTTTCAGATAATATATTCTTAATTAAGATTTTATCTTTAATCCTTTTCGTTTTATTTGTTTGGAAATTTATCCTTAATAAAGGTGAGTCTGAATTTGTTAGTTCTGTAATAAAAAAAGGATTTAAAGTAATAATGCGGAAGTAAGTCTTAATATAGATTTTAACTATTAATTGCTGATTATCAATAATTTGCAAATTATGTTTGTTAGTAACTAAATATCCTTTTTAATGATTCTAAAGATTTCTTATTAATTCATTTAAACTCTTTGTCAATTTCTTTCTTGAATATTTCAAATATTTTTGCTCATTATTTTTAATATTATTAAAGTCTTCAACTAATTTGATTAGATATTCATAAACCTTTTCTGTTTCTGAATAATCAAACAATTCACCAGATTCACATTCATCAATAATTTTTGCTGCATCTCCATTTTTTGGACCAAGACCAATAATTGGAACTGTAGATCCTAAGTATTCAAAAAGTTTCCCTGTTATAATCTCATCATTTCCGTGAAATTCAGGAATTGCAAGTAACAATACAGAAGATTTATGCAAATATTCAATCGATTCTTGATGTGGAAGATAGTTTATAATATCCAAATTGTCAGTTAATCCAGCTTCTTCAAAATGTTGTAATTGAAAGGGCGATACGTTGCCAATAAATCTGATAATAAAATCTTTTCCAGTAGACTTAATTTTCTTGCATGCGGTTACAAATGCAGTAATATTATATTGATCAGATAAAGTTCCTGTATAAGTTACTGTAAATCTTTCTGGCTTTGCAAGATTTTGATTTTTAAAATCTTCCTCATCAAATCCATTCGAAATAACAACAAATTTTTCTTGATCAACTTTATTTTCAAGTTTTACTTTTAATGAGTTCCCAACTACAATTACTTTATCTGCCCTTTTTAGAACTTTTCTTTCTTTCCTTTTATCAATTCTCTTTACAAGATTTGTATGCAACAGATCCTTGTAATAATAAATATCAGTCCAAGGATCACGAAAATCTGCAATCCAGGTTATGTTTAATTTCTTTTTTAACTTTAATCCTATTAACTGTGTTGAATGTGGCGGACTAGTGGTAATAACTGTATCAATTTTATATTCTGAAATAATCTCTTTTGCTTTTCGATATGCATATTTATTCCAACCTACACGTGCATCAGGAATAAAAAAATTACCTCGAATAAAACGTAGAATCGTTTGTAGAAAACTCTTTTTATTTACATTGGCAAATCCTCCATATGGCACATTCTTTTTACCGAATAATCCTGATAATATATTCAAAGGCTCAAAAGATTTTGTTTTGAATACTTTTAAATTCGGATTAATATCTTTTCCCAAACTTTGATCTATTTGGAGATAAGAAGCATAATTAGAATCAACTGTTAAAATTATAGGTTCAATACCCAATTCAGGAAGATATTTAGCAAATTTCAGCCAACGTTGAACCCCGGCTCCTCCACTCGGTGGCCAGTAATATGTAATTATTAGTACTTTTCTTTTTTCTTCCACTTAGAAAATTTAAATCAACTCTCTAAATTAAAAAATCTTCTTTAATAATTTCTTCATGTTCACTTTATCATCTACAATCCCAGCTAACTCATCTATTTTTATTCGCTCTTGTCCCATAGTATCACGATTTCGAATTGTAACTGTATTATCTTCTAAGGTTTGGTGATCTATTGTGATACAATATGGCGTTCCAATCGCATCTTGACGACGATAACGACGGCCAATCGAATCTTTCTCATCGTACTGGCAAGTAAAATCAAATTTCAATTCATCGATTATTGCACGAGCTTTTTTCGGTAATCCATCCTTTTTTACTAATGGTAACACTGCCAATTTTATTGGTGCTAAGGCAGGTGGAATTTGTAATACAACTCTTGTATCCGATTCTCCATTTTCTTTTTTAATTTCCTCATCCTTTAAACAAGCTGAAAGTATTGATAAGAATGTTCTATCTAAACCTATAGACGTTTCCACAACATATGGAACAAAACTCTCTCCAGACTCTGGATCAAAGTATTGTAATTTTTTACCAGAAAATTTCTGGTGTTGAGCCAAATCAAAATCTGTTCTCGAATGAATTCCTTCTAGTTCTTTAAATCCAAATGGGAATTCAAATTCAATGTCGTAAGCTGCATTTGCGTAATGGGCCAATTTATCATGTTTGTGGAAACGGTATTTTTCTTCCGGCAATCCCATTGCCTTATGCCAATTAATTCTCATTTCCTTCCAATGCTCAAACCATTCCATTTCGGTTCCCGGTTTTACGAAGAATTGCATTTCCATTTGTTCAAACTCACGCATACGGAAAATAAACTGACGTGCGACTATTTCATTTCTAAATGCTTTCCCTATTTGAGCTATCCCAAATGGTAGTTTCATTCTCCCTGTTTTCTGAACATTCAAATAATTTACAAATATTCCTTGAGCAGTCTCCGGACGTAAATATATTTTACTTGCTCCATCTGCGACAGAACCCAACTGAGTTTCAAACATTAGATTAAACTGACGAACATCGGTCCAGTTTTTAGAACCCGAAACAGGATCAGCAATTTCACAATCAACAATAATCTGCTTAATCTCATTTAAATCATCAGCTTCCAGGGCTTTTACCAAACGTCCTTGAATTTCGTCAATTTTAGATTTATTTCTAAGTACATTAGGATTTGTTTCGAGAAATTGCTTTTCATCAAAATCATCGCCAAATTTCTTACGCCCTTTAGCAATATCCTTGTTTATTTTAGCTTGATATTTTTGAATATGCTCTTCAATCAAATCATCAGCTCTATATCGTTTTTTAGAGTCTTTATTGTCGATTAATGGATCATTAAATGCACTTGTATGGCCAGACGCATTCCATATTTCCGGATGCATAAATATTGCAGCATCAATCCCAACTATATTTTCATGCATCTTAACCATTGCATCCCACCAGAATTTCTTAATGTTGTTTTTTAATTCAACACCCATCTGCCCATAATCATATACAGCACTTAATCCATCATAAATTTCACTTGATTGAAAAATGTAACCATACTCTTTGGCATGTGCAATAAGTTTCTTAAAAAGATCGTCTTGAGCCATAATTTTTACTTCAATATTTAATTTAAAAATAGTCAGACAAAAATAATTGAAATAGTTTTTAAATCATAACCTTATTGAAATATGCCAAGTATAAACATAATAAACTTTTTTATCATTATTTGGATTTTTGGATATTGTTCTTTTGGTAATTACTTGGATTTTGTCTTTTATTATTTGATTTTTCATGTATTTACGGAAAAAACCTATATTAATCTAAGTGTAACTATAGTTATATTTTTTCAATTACAATTTCTACCTTTGTTGTATATAATAAATGTGTTTCAAATCCCTTTTATTATGATTAGAGAAACCGATCTTCTAGTTATTGGTTCCGGCATTGCCGGTTTAAGTTTTGCACTTAAAGTTGCAGAATATGGTAAAGTAATTGTTTTAAGCAAAACAATCCTCGAAGAATCGAATACTAAATATGCCCAGGGCGGAATTGCTGCAGTAACATACGAACCTGACAATTTTAAAAAGCATGTTGAAGATACTTTAATTGCCGGTGATGGTTTATGTGACAGAGAAATAGTAGAGATGGTTGTAAAGGAAGCTCCAGCACAAATACAACAATTGATTGACTGGGGTGTAAATTTCGATCAAAATGAAAAAGGCAAATACGATTTAGGACGAGAAGGAGGGCACTCGGAATATCGCGTTTTGCATCATAAAGATAATACCGGAGAAGAAATACAACAATCTTTGGTAACCAGAGTTAAAAATCACAAAAACATTGATATTTTTGATAATCATTTTGCTGTAGATATTATTACACAACACCATTTGGGTAAATTAGTAAAACGAAGCCATAATAATACTGAGTGCTATGGAGCTTATGTATTAGATTTGAATACCGACAAGGTTAACACATTTTTAGCAAAAATTACACTTATTGCAACAGGTGGAACAGGTAATTTATACGATACTACTACAAACCCTAAAATTGCCACAGGTGATGGTATAGCAATGGTTTACCGGGCTAAAGGTATTATTGAAAATATGGAGTTTATGCAGTTCCATCCAACATCGTTGTATAATCCCGGAGAAAAACCTTCTTTCTTAATTACTGAAGCTTTGCGTGGTTTTGGAGCTATTCTAAAGACAAAAGATGGCAAAGAATTTATGCAAAAATATGATAAACGAAAGAGTTTAGCACCACGTGATATTGTTGCCCGAGCCATTGACCATGAAATGAAGATTACCGGTGACGATTATGTCCATTTAGATTGCTCTCATCTGAATTCTGAAAAACTTAAAGATCATTTTCCAAATATTTATGAGAAATGCCTGTCTCTAAACATTGATATTACTAAGGATCCTATCTCTGTAATTCCTGCAGCACATTATATGTGTGGAGGAATTAAAGTGGACGAAAACGGGGCAAGTACTATAAATCGCTTATATGCTGCAGGTGAAGTATCATCTACAGGATTACATGGTGCAAATCGATTAGCATCTAATTCTTTATCAGAAGCAGTTGTATATGCAAATAGAGCAGCCAAGGACTCAATAAAAAGATTAAATCAAATAAAAAATAACAAAGATATACCGGAATGGGATTCACATGGAACTACATATCCTGAAGAAATGATTATGATTACTCAGAATTACAAGGAAATGCAACAAATTATGAGTAATTATGTGGGAATAGTACGTTCTGATTTGCGTTTAGAAAGAGCCTTACGTAGATTAGAAATTATTTTTAAAGAAACTGAAGAACTTTACGAAAAATCTATACTTTCACAAAAACTTTGCGAGCTAAGAAACCTTATAAATGTTGGTTATTTGATTTTAAAAATGGCGCAAAACATGCATGAAAGCAGAGGTCTACATTATTCTATTGATTATCCTAAGAAAGGGTCTTTTAGTGAGTTTTAAATGAAAAAGGCTGTCCAAAACAAATTTATGTAAAGACAGCCTCTTGTCGTTATATTGATTTATTCGTATTCTAATTTTCCAAAATCACTTTGTTTTGAAAAGTTTTTGCCCCAATTTTGGTTTGAATTATATAAGTCCCGTTTGGTTGCCCTGAAAGGACTATTTCCTGTATAGGGTTTGACCCGGTATTCTTTTCTCTGTATACGCAATTGCCCAACATATCATATACAAAAATGTTAACCGTTTCCTGCCCTTCATTTTCTATTTCTAAACGAACTATCCCATTGGTTGGGTTAGGGTAGCAATTTACCTGCTGCCCGGGGTTTGCATTATTTGGCAACTTAACAACCCCGTTATTTAGCACATTCATTATTAATTGTTTTAATTCTGCATTTTCTTTTTTAAGTTTCTCAATCTCTTCCTGCTGCTGCTGGGTTGCTTTTACCAATGGTACAACAAAGTCTGCATAGCGAATTGAATAATGGTCTTTTTCTGATTCCGGTGCTACTACCCCGCTAAAATTACAATTCATTTTTTTAATTACTTCTTCAACTTCCTGGGCAATAAATCC
>DAOVYZ010000301.1 GCA_030635365.1 Bacteroidales bacterium | reverse complement strand
TGGATGGTATTGAAGCCACAACAATAATTAAGGAAATGAATAGTGACATTCCAATAATTGTACAGACAGCATTTACAATGTCTTCCGAGAAAGAAAAGAGTTTTAAGGCCGGATGTGATGATTATATTTCGAAACCCGTTAATGTGAAAGAACTTTACGCCACTGTCTGTAAACACATAGAGTCATAAAAAAATCCGGAAAATCCCGGATTTTTATCAATTTCTAATTTAGTTTATCCAAAACATCTTTCATTCTCGCAATCGCTTCTTTCAGTTTCTCATCCGATGTTGCGTATGATAATCGAATATAATCCGGAGATCCAAATGCACAACCTGGAACTGTTGCAACATGAGCTTTTTCCAAAATGTACATTGATAAATCCTTTGCACTATTTATAGTATATTCGCCGTTCGATTTTCCAAAATATGATTTAGCTTCAGGGAATAAATAGAATGCCCCTTCAGGCATATTAATTTTTAAGCCATCAATTTCTTTCATTAATTCAAAAACCATATCACGGCGCCTTTTGAAAGCTGTTACCATTTCTTTTATACACGCAGTATCTGAATTAAATGCTGCTATTGATGCCATTTGCGAAATAGAAGAAGCTCCTGAAGTAGTTTGTCCCTGAATTTTATTACAGGCTTTTGCAATCCACTTTGGTGCTGCAATAAAACCTATTCTCCATCCCGTCATTGCGTACCCTTTCGATACACCATTAACTATTATTACTTTATCACGAATAAAATCAAATTGTGCAATACTCTCGTGTGAACCTACAAAATTTATATGTTCATAAATCTCGTCGGAAATAATGTAAATATCATGATCAGCATTAGCAACAACTTCGGCTATAGCTTTTAATTCTTCTTTTGAATACAAACTCCCTGTTGGGTTCGAAGGCGAACATAAAAATAATACTTTTGTTTTTGGTGTAATTGCATTTTTTAATTGCTCTGGAGTTATTTTAAAATTATTTTCAATCGATGTTTGTATAACAACATTTTCTCCTTCTGCCAATTTTACCATTTCAACATAACTAACCCAGTATGGAGCAGGAACAATTACTTCATCTCCTTTATTTACAAGAGATAAAATTACATTTGCTAAAGAATGCTTTGCTCCGCTTGATACAATAATCTGGTCTTTAGAATATTCCAGATTATTATCTCTTTTAAGCTTATTGCATATTGCATTCAACAATTCAGGATAACCAGGAACAGGAGTATAATGACTGTAATTCTCTTTTATAGCCTTTATTGCAGCATCTTTAATATGCTGTGGGGTGTTGAAATCCGGTTCTCCAACACTAAGGTTTATTACATCATAGCCCTGAGCTTGTAAATCACGACTTTTTTGACTCATAGCAAGTGTTTGCGATATAGCCAAACTAGCAACTCTTGATGATACGTTTTCCATAGTAATACAAATTAAAAAGGCTAATGCATTTACATCAACCATGATGAACTTTTAAATTCCAATAAATTATATTTAGCAGTTATTTTAAGTCTTTTTTTAACAAAATGTAAAGATATAATAAATAAAAGTATTAATTTGTGTTGTAAAACAGATTACATAAATTCTATTTAAAATATTTCAATTCAACTAAATATGATTGACTTTTTAGAAATTCTTAAATATACTTTACCTGCAATTATAGTTTTGTTAGCTACAATACTAATTATTAAACAAATGATTAAAAATGACCAGGGAAAAAGAAATGCTGAAATTGTAACTAAAAATCAAGAAGTTGTTACACCGGTACGTTTGCAAGCCTACGAGAGGTTAACTCTATTGCTTGAAAGAATTTCTCCTGAATCATTAATTATGCGCACTAACAAACCTAATTTGAATGCAAGTCAAATGCAAGCAGAATTATTAAATACTATAAGAGCTGAATTTGACCATAATGTTTCACAACAAATATATGTTTCATCTCAGGTATGGGAGATGATCAAGAATGCCAGGGCAAAAATTATACAATTAATAAATACAGCTGCCAGCCGGGTAAAGCCAGATGCTCCTGCATTAGAGTTAAGTAAAAAAATACTTGAGGATTTGATGGTAATAGAAAAATCGCCTACGAGTTTTGCCTTAGAATTTTTAAAAAAGGAAATAATGCAGTTATATTGATTATCTGGGATCGATATAGAAAATAAATCCGGTGGTTAACATAAATGCTTTATTTTTAGGCTTATCAACATTTTGTTCAGGCCAGAATGGTTCATGATTAAAATTATACCTCAGTTCAGCCTTTTTATTGTCTAAGTTTATAAATCCCAAAGTATATCTAAAATCTATAAATATATCTGCCCATCTGCTAAACCTTCCCTGAGCACCAAAGCCCCCAATAAATCCTGCATCAAATTTATTCAGGTTTGCCGATATATCTTCGTTTATACTTTCAGTAATATAATCATCCCCTATTATTATTTCATACGTACCTTTAGTATTTGCCATAAATAAGTACGACGCATAACCTCCCAGGTAAATATATATCTCAGGATCCCGGGTAAAGTTAAATTTGAAATAAACTGGCAGTGAAGCATAATGCAGATTCATATTCATTTCATGATTTGCAAACTTACCTCCCTTCAGTTCATAATTTAATTCTCCCCGTACCGAAAACATTGGATGAAAATAATATGCTCCCGTAACACCTATTTGCGGCCCTATTTTTTTAGCAAACCGGTCAATTGCTTCATCACCTGTAACAGTTGAAAAAAGCACTCCAGCTCTTAAACCGTAAGTTGGTGTTCCCGAATCATTTTGAGCAAATAAAGTATTAAACTGAATTGCATACAGAAAAACAACAGTATAAATTAATACTTTATTACTTATGATCATTTCTATGATTTTAAGTACGAAGCTACAAAAATAATCAATAAAAAAAGCCTGTCAAGAACTTGACAGGCTAGTAAACGCAATTTTTATGCAATTATTTTATTAAATCAACACTTCTTTTAACAAATTTTGTGAGATCTTCTCCTTTTAACATGTTATTTGCAAGTAGTGCTAAATCAATCAATTGCTTAATATACTTATTTTCCTTACCATACTTTAAGAGAATTTCTTTTTTCTTTTTATTCAGTTCGTCAAAATTTTTCTCAACATCAGTTAATTTATCTTTATCAGCCTGGCTAATTTCTTCTTCTTTCTTATCTTTTTTTGCTTCTTCCAAAGTAGCTTTCTCATTTTCTACCGGTTTTATCTCGTCAAGTATCTTTGCTACTTTTGCTCCAATCTTTTTCTCTTTTTGTTCTATTATCTTTTCTACCAATTGATGATTTGAATTTAAAACCAGGTTATAACTATCAGGCAGGTCACCATAAAAATTCATTCCCCCACCACCCATGGCAGCCATATCTTTCATTCTCCTCATAAATTCTGACTGTGTAACCATAACAGGGTCATCAGTTTCTTTCAGGTTTTCAAAAGTTATGGTAAAAGAAGCTGACGTGGGTAATTGTCCTTCAAACATATGAGTTAATTGACCCTTTTCTTCTGCTGATAGTTTTGACTCCTCATTTTCTTCCTTATTTATCAATTTATCAACTACATCTGAATCCACGCGAACAAACCTTGAGTTTTCAAATTTAGGTTCTATATGGTTTATAAAGTGAGTATCAAGTTGCCCATCCATTATAAGGACATCGTAACCTTTTGCTCTGGCATTTTCAATAAAAGTATACTGTTCTTCTTTATTTGTTGTATAAAGATATATAAGATTCTTATCCTTGTCAGTTTGATTCTCTTTTATAATGTTTTTATACTCCTCGAAAGTAAAATATTTACTGTCTATATTTTTGAATAATGTATACTTCTCTGCTTTCTCATAGAACTTTTCTTCCGTTAACATTCCATATTCAATAAATATTTTCAAGTCATCCCATTTCTTTTCAAACTGCTCACGATCGTTTTTGAATATTTCTTCCAGCCTGTCTGCAACCTTTTTAGTAATATGATTCGATATTTTCTTTACATTTGAATCGCTTTGCAAATAACTTCTTGAAACATTTAAAGGAATATCCGGTGAATCAAGTACGCCATGTAATAATGTTAAGAATTCAGGTACAATGTCTTCTACAGAATCGGTAACAAATACCTGGTTAGAATATAATTGTATTTTATTCTTTTGTACCTCTATGTTATTTTTAATTTTTGGAAAATAAAGGATTCCTTTTAAATTAAAAGGATAATCTACATTTAAATGAATATGAAATAATGGTTCCTCATTAACAGGATATAATTTATTATAGAAACTTTTATAGTCTTCATCTTTTAATTCTGTTGGAGTCTGCGTCCATAAAGGTTTAGTATCATTAATAATATTTGGTTTGCCAGTTTCTACCTCTTTACCATCTTTCCACTCCTTTTGCTCCCCAAATTCAATTTCTATTGGTAGAAAACGGCAATATTTATTAAGTAATTCCTTTACCTTATTTTCCTCTGCAAATTCTTTCGATTCATCATCAATATGAAGAATTATTTCTGTTCCACGATCTTCTTTTTCAATTTCCTCAATCTTATATTCAGGACTACCATCACATGACCATTTTATAGCCTTTGCATTCTCTTGAAATGATTTCGTTTTAATCTCAACTTTTTTAGATACCATAAATGAAGAGTAGAAGCCTAAACCAAACTTACCAATAATAGTAGTCTGGTCTTTGAATTTATTAATAAACTCTTCTGCACTTGAAAATGCTATTTGATTAATATACTTATCTATTTCCTCCTCGGTCATTCCAATACCTCTGTCGCTCACTGTCAGAGTTTTCTTTTTAGTATCTAAATCAATTTTAACCGATAATTCTCCCAACTCACCTTTTAAATCACCTAAGGATGCTATTTTCTTCATTTTTTGGGTAGCATCTATAGCATTTGAAACAAGTTCTCTTAAAAATATTTCATGATCGGAATACAAGAATTTTTTAATGATCGGAAAAATATTCTCTGTTGTAACACCAATTTTACCTTTTTG
>DAOVYZ010000065.1 GCA_030635365.1 Bacteroidales bacterium | reverse complement strand
TTAAATATTATGCAACGTATGAGTGGCATAGCTACTAATACAAAGAAATATGTTAATAAACTTAAAGGTACAAAAGCCAAAATCCTTGATACAAGAAAAACAACCCCCGGAATTCGTTTTTTAGAAAAGCTTGCTGTGAAAATTGGTGGAGGCGAAAATCATAGAATGGGGCTATATGATATGATAATGCTTAAAGATAACCATGTTGATTTTGCGGGAGGGATAGAACTTGCTATCAAAAATGCAGTTGAATATCTTGAGAAAAAGAATAAAAGTATAAAAATTGAAGTTGAAGCGCGAAATCTTCAAGAAGTAAAAGAAATAGTTAAAACCGGAGGTGTTCATAGAATTTTACTTGACAACTTTAATTACACAAATACAAAAGAAGCAGTAAGTTTAATAAATGGGAAATACGAAACGGAATCCTCAGGAGGTATAACATTAGATACAATAAGAGGTTATGCCGAATGTGGTGTTGATTACATTTCTGTTGGAGCTTTAACTCATCACATAAAAAGTTTGGATATGAGCTTAAAAGCTATTTAATTTACAGGAAAGTTCAGTTTTTAAGGTTCAAATGTCGCACAAAAAGAAAAATCATAGTTTTTTTAAGCAACTTATTTTAAAGTTCAAATCAAAGGCCAAAGATATCTCCATTCCAGGATTTGAAAGAGTTCCTGTATATTATGTTGTAAAATTCTTTATTTCGGGGGCAAAAAATGGTTATTTGGCAACCAGGGCATCAGCAATAGCATTTAATTTTGCATTAGCTATTTTTCCAACCATGCTATTTATTTTTACGCTAATTCCATTTATTCCCGTAGAAAACCTGCAAATAGAATTACTTAAATTAATTAAAGATTTTCTGCCTCAGAATGCATTTCAGTTTTTTGAATCAACACTAATTTCTGTAGTAACAGTTAAAAAGATTGGTATTTTTTCATTTGGTGCTTTTGCCAGTTTGATATTTTCTACAAATGCTGTCCATGCATTAATTCAGGCTTTTAATAATACTTACCATTCAATAGATACAAGAAATTGGACAGCCATAAGAATAATATCTACATTTCTGGTATTTATAATATTTATTTTAATTGCAACTTCGTTAATATTAATAACATTTGGGCAATTCTTTTTAACTAAACTGGTAGAGTTAAAAATATTGGAGATGAATATAACCTACTACATGATAACCTTGGCAAAATGGATTATCATCATAGCATTATTCTTTTTCTCCATTTCATTTCTTTACTATTTTGCACCTGCAAAAAAGACAAAATGGAAATTTATTTCAGCCGGATCTACACTCGCAACAATATTAGCTCTTTTAACTTCGCTCGGATTTTCGTATTTTGTAAATAATTTTGGACAATACAACAAATTATATGGTTCCATTGGAACTATTATGGTTGTTTTATTATGGATTTATTTTAACTCTTTTGCTTTAATTCTGGGATTTGAACTTAATGCCAGTATTAATAATGCACATATTGAAAATTCACCGGAATAACTTAATACTACCTTGCTATGGATAAAAAATATTATAAGATTAGAACCAGTTATAGGGAAAAACCTTTTGGGAAAAAAGATGTTGACCCTGACCCGTTTAAGCAATTCAGCAATTGGATGGATATTGCAATAAATTCAGGTATAAAGGAGCCAACTGCAATGGTATTATCTACTGTGGGTAAGAACCTACAGCCCTCAACTCGCATGGTGCTTTTAAAAGAAATTAAAAATGATGGTTTTATTTTTTATACAAACTATGAAAGTAAAAAAGGGCATCAAATTTCTGAGAATCATTATGGAAGCCTTTTATTTTATTGGACTGAACTTGAAAGGCAAATACGTATTGAAGGTAGAATTGAGAAAACTTCAAATGAAATTTCTGAGGAATATTATTTAACGAGGTCAGCTAAAAGAAGGATTGGTGCATGGGCATCACCCCAAAGTCAAGAAATAGAAAGCCGAAAATTCCTTGAAGATAAACAAGCTGAGTTTATAAAAAAATTCGACGGTACAGCCCCTACCAGACCTGATAATTGGGGTGGATATATTTTAACACCTTATATAATTGAATTCTGGCAAGGACGTGCTAATCGCCTGCACGATAGAATAGAATATTATCTTGATGATAATGATTGGAAAATTAGAAGACTAGCTCCTTAAATTATTAAAATATTTAAGTTATCAAAAAATCAGTTTCTAACTCAAGCAGTGGATTAAATACATTTGGTGGAGTTTTTACTCCTTCTATTCTTACTATTCTTGGTGTAATAATGTATTTACGATTTGGATGGGTTGTAGGCAATGTAGGGCTTATTGGCACATTAATTATCGTAACACTTTCAACTTCAATTACATTTCTAACTGCATTGTCTATTGCTGCCATTGCAACTAATGCCCCGGTTAAAACTGGTGGCGCCTATTACATGATAAGCAGGTCCCTGGGCTTAGAAATTGGAGGGGCTGTGGGTATCCCATTATATCTGGCACAAACCTTTTCTATTGCTTTATATATTATTGGTTTTTCAGAAAGTTTAGTAATTATTTTTCCTTTTTTAAATATCAAATTAATAGGAATAATAACAACCTTAATTCTCGGGGCTATTTCTTTATTTTCAACTAAAGCTGCCATTCGTTTACAATTTATTATTTTAGGAGTTATTGCCTTATCATTATTCTCACTATTGCTAGGTAAACCTTTAACAGAGGTACAATCCAATATCTGGAATATTAATACCGGAAATACCGCTGAGTTCTGGAAAGTATTTGCAGTATTCTTTCCCGCAGTTACAGGTATTATGGCAGGTGTAAATATGTCGGGAGATTTAAAAAACCCTTCTAAATCAATTCCCCGAGGCACATTTTTAGCAGTTGGAGTTGGTTATTTAATATACATGACAATCCCAATTTTTATGGCTTTATGGGTTGATTCTTCTACTTTAAAACAAGATCCAATGATTATGTATAAAATTGCATTTTGGGGTGGCGCAATTTTACTGGGAGTATGGGGAGCAACACTTTCGAGTGCAGTAGGGAGTATGTTAGGTGCTCCACGTGTTTTACAAGCATTAACTAAGGATCAGGTAGTACCCCGCCAATTTTCATTTCTGGAAAAAGGTTCAGGAAGTGAACAAATTCCAAGATGGGCAACGATTTTTACAATAATATTAACACTTATTTTAGTATATCTTGGAAACCTTAACACCATTGCTCCAATTTTAACTATGTTCTTTCTAACTACTTATGGTGTATTGAACGTTACGGCCGGAATTGAAAAATTTGTTGAGAGCCCTTCGTTTCGGCCAAAATTTAAAGTTCATTGGGTTTTTTCATTGTTAGGAACAATAGGTTGTTTTTCAGTAATGTTTCTGATAAATCCAATGGTAACCATTTTTGCTATTTTATTTATAACTATTATTTACACATGGCTTCGAAGGCGAAATTTAAAAGCCACATGGGGTGATGTAAGAAGTGGTATGCTTTTACAAATTATTCGATACGCACTTCTTCGTTTAGAAAAAGAAGCTAATCCAAAAAGCTGGAGGCCTAATATACTAGTTCTTTCCGGTTCACTATCTAAAAGATGGCATTTAATTGATTTTGCCAACGGCATTACCCAGGAAAAGGGTTTATTTACAATAGCAACCATCCTATCTGACAAGAAAGTATCTCAGGAAAAAATAAGTAGTTTTGAAAAACAAATTACAGATTATCTCAATAATAAGAAAATAAGAGCTTTAGTCCGGGTAACCAGAGCTGAGCACATTTTCCAGGGAGCAATTCAACTGGTAAATTCTTATGGGTTAGGGCTTCTTGTTCCAAATACTGTTCTTTTAGGTGAATCTAAAGACTTAGCCCATAAAAAAGAATATGCCCAAATGATAAATCATTTCTATATATCAAAACGTAATGTTATAATTATGCAGGATTTTGTTTCAGATGACTTCAGAAATAAGAAATCGGTTGACATATGGTGGGGAGGTTTGAAAGGAAATGGAGGCTTAATGATGATTCTGGGGTATTTAATGCATAATAGCCCTTATTGGCCTAATATTAAAATAAATATCAAAATGGTTGCTGCCACGAATGATGCAGCAAATATAGCGCAAAAAAACCTTGCAGAATTATTATCAGGTATGCGTGTTAATTTTAGTACTAAAGTCTTAGTATCGAAAGGTGAAATTTTTTGGGATATCCTAAAAAAGGAATCTTCTTCAAGTGATTTGGTTATGCTCGGTTTAAAAACTCCGGACAAAGATTTTGGTGACTATTTTGAAAAACTGAAAGAGAATACCAAAGATTTAAACAGGAAGATATTTGTACTTGCTTCGCAAGATATTGAGTTTAAAGATGTATTAAGCTAAAAAGCGTACTTTATCAGGTACGCTTAGAAATTTCTTAGCAATTAATTATTTGCAATGTAAATATTTTAATACTAATTCTTTCAATTCTTCTTCTTTCCCATATAATCTTTCACTAAGATCTTTATCTTTATATGATTTAAGCTTATTAGCCACCTGATCAATAGTGCCAGCAGGAAAAATCCCATTCTTTTCAAAGTATTCTCTTTTGTCAATCAATGTATCTGCAGACTCACAACATGATTGTGGTAAACATTCTAGTTTAGCCAATTTGTCTTTATGTGCTTCGTCAAATATATTTACATCCATATAAAGTTCTTCTGCCTTTTTCAATGCATCTTTCATTTCCAAGCCATGCTGAGCTGCAACAATAATACCTGCCATAAATAAATAAATATCTGCAGACCCGTCTCCGGACCTAAGCTCTACTGTTTGTTTGCCCGGGACGTATGGTATCCTTCCTGTTTCCTGTGGATTAGCGTCTTTTATCATACTGGTATCAGCAATCCAGCCTAAAGGCACTCGTATCAATACCGAACGATTTCTATCTCCCCAACATATACTTGTTGGTGCTTCCTGATGAGGAACTAAACGTAAATATGATGTAGGTATAGTATTGCCAAAAGCAGTTAACGGAGATGCTAAATCAAGTATTCCTGCAATCATCCTTTTAGCAATGGAACTTAAACCCTGATCTTCAACCATCGCATTTTCGCCATCCTTCTCCAATAACATATGAACATGCAACCCACTACCTGCTTTACCTACAGTAATTTTTGGAGCAAAGCTTATGTTAACCCCATACTTATCACCAAGCATTCTTAGTACCCATTTCGCTATTATCAACTGATCAACTGCATCTTGAGGATCTACAGGCAAAAATTCTATTTCCTGTTGTTCAAAAAGCTCATCCCCACTAATAAAATTACCCACCTCAGAGTGTCCATATTTTATTTGCCCACCACATTGCGATATTATACTCATGGCTTCTTTACGAATATGCCCGTTTTTAGTAAATGGAGGAGACTCATGATACCCTTTTTGATCAAGGCCAGGATACATTTCATCCTTCTTACTTACCACATAATATTCCAATTCTCCCATTGCTTTAAAATCATAGCCTGTTGTTTTGCGAAACCCCTCAATAGCTTTTCTTAAGATATATTCTGGTGCACTTTGTAAAGCTTCTCCATCACGATTATAAAAACTACATAAAATATCTAATGTTGGGTAATTTGAAAATGGATTTACAAATGCAGTTTTAAATCTTGGTATAACATACAAATCACTTGATCCTGCCTCTATATAAGAAAACAAACTTGATCCATCAACTCTTTCTCCTGTCGACAATAGGTCTTCCAAATGTTGCTTACTGTTAATAACAAAATTTAATGATTTTAATTTCCCGTCTTCACCTATATAGCGAAAATTAATCATCTCAACTTCATTCTCCTCGATAAAATAAATAATATCCTGACGAGTAAACTCTGAAGCTGGTTTTTTAAGAAACTGAACCAGAGGATTTGGATTTAATCTAATTTCTAATTCTTTCATTATTGCATGTTTTTTAATAAAATAAGAGCTACTAAACTAATGAGAAATCTTAAAAATCCAATTGTTTGTAGCTCATTTTAATTATGTTATATAATACTATTAGTATTACAACCTGATCATCAGCGTAAATTACTTCAAATGTTCAATTCTTTCTTCCAGCACTTTTATCTTAGCTTCGGCATCATCTCTTTTCTGCTTCTCCATACTTATAACTTTTTCTGGTGCATTCTGAACAAATCGTTCATTGCTCAACTTTTTCATTACGGATGTTAAAAACCCTTTATTATATTCCAACTCTTCTGTCAATTTCTTCAATTCTTCTTCAACATTAACCCAATTACCTATCTCAATATAAAACTCAGCAGATTTGACCATAAAAGAAACCACCCCGTCAATCTTTGTTTTAGTTTCATCAATAGATGAAAGATTAGCCATTTTTAAGATACAAGAATTATATTCTTTGTTATATTTTCCTTTTATTTTTAGATTCAATTGTTCTTTTTGTGCTATCCCATTTTCGTTACGAACATTACGAACACCTGATATTATTTCTTTTACTCTCTCAAAAGCCGCAACAATATTTTCATCATATGATTCCGAGTCCGGCATTTTTTCAACCATTAGGCTCTCTCCCGTTTTTCTATCATCTATTAATTGCCAAATCTCTTCTGTAATAAATGGCATAAACGGGTGAAGCAATTTTACAAGAATATCAAAAAATTCAAGAGTTTGCTTATAAGTTTTTTTATCAACCGGCTTAGTATATACTGGTTTTACTAACTCAAGATACCATGCTGAAAACTCATCCCAAAACAACTTATAAACCGCCATTAAGGCTTCAGACAGTCTGAATTTTTCATAAAGATTATTTATATTCTCAATTTCATGATTCAAAATATTTTTAAACCATTCTATTGTCTTTTTTGAAGACTCCGGTTGTTCTATCTTCTCATCAATCTCCCAACTTTTAACTAAACGAAAGGCATTCCAGATTTTATTACCAAAATTACGCCCTTGCTCAGTTAAACTTTCGTCGAAAAGTAAATCCCCTCCTGCCGGCGAACACAATAGCATGCCAACCCGAACACCATCAGCTCCATATTTTTTCATCAACTCAATAGGGTCCGGTGAATTGCCCAATTGTTTAGACATTTTTCGTCCGTGTTTATCACGAACCATTCCTGTAAAATAAACATTTCTAAACGGCTGAGCCTTACGGTATTCGTATCCTGTAATTATCATACGAGCAACCCAGAAGAATATAATATCATGACCTGTAACCAAGTCATTTGTTGGACAATAATAATTGTAATCTTCATTTTCAGGCTCGTTTATTCCATTAAAAACAGAAATTGGCCATAACCATGATGAAAACCAAGTATCAAGAACATCTTCATCCTGCCTTAAATCATCAATAGTTAATTCCTTATTTCCCGATTTTTCTCTAGCCAACGCTACTGCATTTTCAGTAGTTTCTGCCACAACAAATCCCCCATCAGGTAAATAATATGCCGGAATACGATGCCCCCACCAAAGTTGGCGTGAAACACACCAATCCTTAACATTCTCCATCCAATGTTTATAAGTATTCTTAAATTTTGGTGGATGAAACCTAACATTATCGTTTAAAACATTTTCCAGTGCCGGCTTAGCTATATCAGTCATTTTACAGAACCATTGCATAGAAAGCTTAGGTTCAATAGCAACATCTGTCCTTTCTGAATAACCAACTTTATTTATAAAATCTTCAATTTTTACAATATGTCCTGCTATTTCAAGATCTTTTACTATTTTTTCCCTTACAGCAAAACGATCTTCACCAATATATAATTGAGCCTTCTCATTTAATGTTCCATCATCATTAAAAATATCTATGACCTCAAGATTATGCTTGTCACCTATCTCATAATCATTGATATCATGTGCAGGGGTTATTTTAAGTGCTCCTGTTCCAAACTCTCTATCTACATACTCATCTAATATTATTGGTACCGAGCGGTTTATTAAAGGCACAAAGACTTTCTTTCCATGTAGATTCTTAAATCTCT
This sequence comes from Bacteroidales bacterium, assembly GCA_030635365.1. Classification (GTDB taxonomy): domain Bacteria; phylum Bacteroidota; class Bacteroidia; order Bacteroidales; family UBA12077; genus UBA12077. Next base: position 2,396 of record DAOVYZ010000065.1, on the reverse strand, counting down.
CATCACCAGGATGAACACAAACCGCAGTATCTCCCAGTATTGTTTCAGGACGTGTTGTAGCAATAGTCACATAACCATCCTCTCCATCTGAATTATACCTTATGTAATATAGTTTTGACCGAACTTCCTTGTAATTAACCTCTTCATCAGAAACCGCTGTCTTAGCCTGAGGGTCCCAATTTACCATACGTACGCCACGATAAATCAAGCCTTTTTCATATAAATCAACAAAAACTCTTATAACACTTTCAGACATATCATCATCCATGGTGAATTTTGTACGTTTCCAGTCACATGATGCTCCTAACTTTTTTAATTGTCCTAAAATAATACCTCCGTGCTTTTCCTTCCATTCCCAAGCATGATCAAGAAATTCTTCTCGTGTTAATTCATTTTTATCAATTCCTTCTGATTTTAATTTTGCAACCACTTTTGCTTCTGTTGCAATTGACGCATGGTCCATTCCTCGTACCCAACAAGCATTTTTACCCTGCATACGTGCACGGCGTACTAAAATATCCTGAATAGTATTATTAAGCATATGGCCCATATGTAAAACTCCAGTAACATTTGGCGGAGGTATAACAACCGTATATGGTTCTCTATCGTCAGGATCTGAATGAAAAAACCCATTATCCATCCAGTATTTATACCACTTATCTTCTGTTAATAATGGGTCATATTTTGCAGGGATTTCCATTTCAATAATATTTCAATTTAATTCTAACTTAATTTCAAAGTCTGTAAAAATATAAATTTATTAGCAAAAAAACCTTCTTAATAAATTTATAATCACCGACTATTTCATAATAATATATTTAATAACATATTTTATTTTAATAAGAAAAACTAACTTTGTACAAGTCAAAAAAATGAATTAATAATCTTTTAAACTATTCATAACTAAAATTAATTCCATATTGTAATTTAAAATTTTTAGTTGAGAATATAAATATATAAGCTATGAAACGAATAAGTGTTATATTTTTACTTATTACCTTTAGCATTGCAGTTTTTGCGCAAGAGGAAATTAAAACAAATCAGGATACTGAAAATATACCTGAAATTTACTTTGAGAAAACCACACATGATTTTGGCAAGATTGATTATAACAGTGATGGTAATTGCGAATTTAGTTTTAAAAATACAGGTAAAGAACCTTTGCTTTTAACAAATGTAAAAGCATCTTGTGGTTGTACCACTCCAACCTGGCCAAAAGAACCTATTAAAAAAAATAAAACAGGAACTATTGTAGTAAAATACAATACTAAAATAATAGGATCGTTTACAAAATCAATACGTGTTTATTCCAATGCCAAAACAACTCCTGTTACATTAAGAATTACAGGTGCTGTGGTGAAGACCCAGACAGATAGTAAATAATTACAAAACGAATATAATTTTGATTTAAAACTTACAGTTATGCCGCAAATTTCAGAGAAAGGGAAATTGATGCCCGCTTCTCCTATAAGAAAATTAGTGCCCTACGCAGAGGAAGCAAAAAAGAAAGGGCATAAAGTATTTCACCTCAATATTGGACAGCCAGATATTTCAACCCCTGAGGTTGCTTTAGAAGCAATTAAAAACCTTGATGAGAAAGTAATTGAATATAGCCACTCGGCAGGTAATGAATCATATCGAAGAGGACTAGCTAAATATTACAAAGGAGTGAATATTGATGTTGACCATACCGAAATGTTAATAACAACCGGTGGGTCAGAAGCCATAATATTTGCTTTTTTATCAACCTTAAATCCGGGTGAGGAGGTTATTATTCCGGAACCTTTTTACGCCAATTACAACGGATTTGCTATTTCCACCGGAGTAGTTGTCAAACCTATAACTTCGTCGATTGAAAGTGATTTTGCTTTACCATCTATTGAAGAATTTGAGAAATTAATTACTTCTAAAACTAAAGGAATTGTTATTTGCAATCCGAATAATCCGACAGGTTATTTATATTCTGAAAATGAATTACAACAACTTAAAACTTTAGTTGAAAAATATGATTTATACCTTTACTCAGATGAGGTATATCGTGAATTCTGTTATGATGGTAATTCTCATTTTTCTGCAATGCATTTAAAAGGTATTGAACAAAATGTTATAATGATGGATTCGGTTTCAAAACGCTACAGCATGTGTGGTGTAAGGGTTGGTGCTTTAATAACAAAAAACAAAGATATTATTAGTACAGCTTTGAAATTTGCGCAAGCCCGATTATGCCCTCCATCATTTGGGCAATGGGCAAGTGAAGCAGCTTTAAATACCTCTAATGAATATTTTGAAGAAGTTTACAATGAGTATATTGAAAGAAGAGATTTTATGGTAGATGCTTTAAATAAAATTGATGGAGTATACTGTCCGAAACCTAAAGGGGCATTTTATACTGTTGT
>DAOVYZ010000340.1 GCA_030635365.1 Bacteroidales bacterium | reverse complement strand
TAATAAAATAAATTTTTTTTGTGAACTTGTCATAATGGATAACGATTTATGGTATGGAATAAAATCAAGATATACAAGTTTCACTGAGCAATGGAGTTTAGCAGTAGGAATAAATATAAACTTAAAATAACTCCTAATTATGGTGGATATATTGTTTCTGATTGGGACGATATGGAAAATAATTATGCATAATATTTGCACCTGAAATTACTTATCAGGCAACAGACAATGTTAAAATTATACTTGGAGTAGCCATTTTTGAAGGGAGAGGAGAAAATATTGCCAACTTGAAAGATTACAATATGGCAATGGTTAAAATCAAATATTGTTTCTAGAGTTATGGAATTAGAAAATTGGGGTATTAAAAATGATAAAAACAATTTTTTACGCAATGACGCAAAGCTTATATCAACCAGTAGTTAACAACAATTAACTAAATCAATTATTATTGACCCACCTACCAAAGCTAAACGCACGTGGGCACAAAACCAAAAAATTATGAAGAACAAACCAAACCATAAAATAATATTTCATTGGATATTAGTGATGCTCGTAATAGGATTGTCGGTATATTATATTGAAAATAAATTTATTTTATATACTACAGTAAGTTTTCTAATAATGACCTTTATATTTAATAGAGCTACATATTTAAAACTAAAAAATGATAGTTTATTAATAACCAAAACTAACTTCTTGTTTATACCCACTTTTAAGTCTTTAATTAATGTAAGTGATATAAAGAACTTGTCTTTAATTGATTATAGAAATATTAATGCAAATAATTCTAGAAAATATGCAGAATTCGAAGCAGTCGTAATTGTTAAGTTAATAACCGGTACTTTTTTTTATAAACCAAATTATAAACTTATAGTTGATTTAACACAAAACAAAAGGATTGAATTAGAAATTAATTCCCAGAGAAAAGATATTTTAATAATCATAAGGGATTTGAAAAAATTTGATTTAAAGTATAATGTAAATCCAAAGTTATTATAAGGTGGAATATGAAAACACTTTTCAAATTAATTATGTAGCCACTTTAATGATCTGTGAATAACGCGGTAAAGACGATATAATTAAATAATGAGTTATAATAATGAATTAATCAAAATATAAACAACTTATATACACAACTGTAATCTTTCGCTTTATTCATTCAACCCAAAGAGCTCTGCAACTTTGGATTTAAAGCTTTTACCAATGGGGAGTTTCTCTCCTGCAATCTCTATTAGGTTACCTTCTAATGAATCAATTTTTTTGACTGAGACTATATAAGATTTGTGAATGCGTATAAATTTATTTTTAGGTAATTTTTCTTCTAACTCTTTCAAGGAAGCTAAAGCAGTAACATTCTTTTTTCCCTCTGAATGAAAAGTTACATAAGCTTTTTGTCCTTCAACAAAAATCAAATCATCGTAATTTATTTTATAGTATTTTCGATCGGCACGAATTATAATATAATCTTCATGAAAATCAGTTTGATTAAATGATGATATTGGTACATCTTTTTTTTCCTTATTCAACATCATCATATTAACTTTATTCACTGCTTTAAGAAATCGATTAAAAGAAAATGGTTTTAATAAGTAATCAATAATATCTAATTCGTATCCTTCTAATGCGTATTCCTTATATGCAGTTGTTAAAACAACAAAAGGTTTTCTGTTTAAGCTACGCAAGAAGTCCAAGCCCGTAATATCAGGCATTTCAATATCTAAAAACATTAAATCAACTATTCCTTTTTCGAGCAACTCATATGCTTTTAGTGGAGAATTAAAATCACCAACAAACTCTAAAAAAGGGACCTTTGAAATATAGTCTTTCAAATACTTACGAGCCAATGCTTCATCATCAACTACAATACATCGTATTTTCATATAATTTCTATTTTTAGGTTTACTGAAAATGTAGTTTCATTATCGGTAATATCCAATATATATTTATCAGGATATAAGAGATCTAAGCGCTGACGAACATTGTTAATGCCTAATCCATTGCCTGACAAAGACTTACCCTGATAAGGGATAGAATTTTTAATTTCTAAACTCAGAAATTTATCATTTGAACTCAATTTAATTTTAACATATGCGTCAATATACTCTTCAATCCTGCTATACTTAAAGCTATTTTCAATAAACGGAATAAAAAGCATTGGAGCAATATCAAAATCTATTTTTGCACCTTCATAAGTAAATTGAATATTTTGTTCATGCTCTGATTTCATTTGCTGAAATGCTATAAAATTGGATACATATTCAATTTCAGCTCCCAGTTTAACATGATCACTGCTGCAATCATAAAATACATATCTTAACATTTCAGATAGCTTTAGTACACTTTCAGGTGCAGTTTCTGACTTTGTATAAGTTAAGGAATAAATATTGTTTAAAGCATTAAATATGAAATGTGGATTTATTTGTGCTTTTAATAACTTAATTTCTGTACCGAGTTTTTCTTCTTTTAAAAGTTTTTCGTTTTCAGCTTTACGCTTCAATTCAGTTGCAAGCAAAATAGTAATACTTATGAAATTTCCTAATGAAATCATTGCAAAAGAACGAAGTATAGGGAAAAATATTGGTATTTCAAACGCTTTTTTTATTAACTCACGTGGAGTAAGAAACATTTCAAAAAGTACATGTAAAGCCGTAAGTATAATTGCTATTATCAAGTTAAAAGCAACAAACTTTTTACGATTGTTAATATAATATTTCGGAAATAACCAATACTCATTAATAAGTAATGTTGCTAAAAAAACTGTAGCCGAAAAAGCTGCTCCAATTAATGCTATTAGGAAAGGGAAAAAATGACTTCCCGTAACAAAAAATATAACTGTAAATGAAGCCCAGATAATTAATTTAAGTATTGTTGATGTATAATTTTTAATCATGACAAATCTATTTTTACTCAAAATTAGGCATAGATTTTAAATTTTGCCAAAGTTTTTGAACCAACACTCCAAGTTCATAAACGAAAGTACAATTTTATCTAATTATCGTCAAATAAAACCATTATTCATACTAAACTGCATTTTGTTCAAAAATCCCCGGGCTTGGTTCAATAAATTTTTAGAGTAGGCAACCATTTCATAATATTATCCTTGAAAACGAAAATTTATAATCATCAAAAGTCATTATTATGAGATCAAAAATTTTATACACCGTAGTAGGAATAACAATCTTGATTTTATCTGTTTTTATAACCGGTAAATTAATTATGAATAAGCCGGTTCCTAAAAAAAGTGATCAGGCTCAAAGTCTGCTTAATGTAAAAGCTAAACTAGCTGAGAATACTAATTACGACTCAAATGTAAAATACAGGGGTCGAATCTCTTCATATGAAAACATATCACTTTCAACAGAAGTAACAGGTAAAATAATACAGGGCGATGTTCCCTTTAAAACTGGCCAGGATTTTAAAACAAATGATCTGCTAATTCAAATATATAATGAAGATGTAAAAGCAGCATTGATGTCAGGAAAAAGTAGTTTTATGCGTACTTTATCTGCAATTCTGCCGGATATAAGTATAGACTTCCCTGAAGAATATAACAAATGGAAAGAATTTTTCAGTTTGGTTAGGGTTGATAAAGATTTACCGGAATTACCAGAAACTAAAACTGAACAAGAACAAATTTTTCTTGCTTCCAAAGGAGTACTAACCGAATACTATGGGCTTTGTCAACAAGAAATAAATCTCAAGAAATATGCAATTTATGCACCTTTCAATGGAAGTTTTAAAAATGTTTCGAGAGAAATTGGAGCCGTAGCAAGTATGGGTGCCGAGTTAGCTTCAATAATTCGTACGGATAAATTGGAAGTTATTGTTCCTGTTTTACCTGAAGATGCAAAATGGATTAAACCCGGTAATCCGGTAAATCTTATCGGAATAAATGAAACAAAAACCGGTAAAATTTCCAGGATAGCCGATTTTGTCGATGCATCAACTCAATCTGTTAATATATATATTGATTATTATCCAAATGGAGACAATTCATTTTTAGAGGGTGAATTTATAGATGTTGAGTTTAAAATCTCTAAAAAAGTAACTGGAATAATGATTCCCAGAGAAGCTTTATTAAATAATAATCAGGTTTATATTATTGATGATGGCGTCCTTAAATTAATACCTGTTAAAGTAGAAAGATCTCTTGATGATCATTTTATAATCTCCGGTATTTCAGATAGTGAAATAATTGTAATAGAATCATTAGCTGATGTTAAAGAAGGGACAAAAGTTGTTATACGAAATTAAAATTCAGATAAAAAAATAAGGAAAAATATCATGAAAAAGATATTATCAGCATTTGTAAAATACCCTTTCTATGGAAAAATTGTGATTGTAATCCTACTTTTGATCGGATCAATTTCTTTGATTTCCATGAGAAAAGCGACCTTTCCATTAGTTGAATCCAAAATAATAACTGTTTCTGTAAGTTACCAGGGAGCTACACCAAAAGAAATGGAAGAAGGTGTAACAACACTTATTGAAAATGGAATTCGTGGAATTCCCGGAATTAAAGAATTTTC
>DAOVYZ010000455.1 GCA_030635365.1 Bacteroidales bacterium | reverse complement strand
TTTTCATATTTTTTAATTGAAAAAATTAAGATTTCATATCTAAGAGAGATATCAATAGCTTTTTTGGTTGTAATTATTGTATTTATTGGAACTTTGTTAAATTTTAATCCATTCAAATCAATAATAAATTGGGGCAGTAATATCTCGGATAGTTATAACATTAATGTTGAAATGACAGATATTTCAGATGCTGAAAAACTGACACTAGGGGATTTTGCTCAAAAGGTATTTAATGTTTCATATGATGATTTAAAGTTACACCTTCGTATGTATAGTTTAGATAAAATAGATGAGAATACAACTATTAAGGATTTTTGTAAGTTGAATAAAATTAGTCCCGAGCAATTATATAAATCATTAAAGGGTACATATTCAAAAAATACGGATGATGAAATAATTAAATTTATTGATATTACATCATATTCATCTTATTTTGGAAATAAGAAATCAATATTGTAATTACTAATCTAATTTGCTTATTTTTTACTAGTTTTTTTAGGATAAACTAATTCCAGACTGTGCCCCATTTTAGTCCTCTTTGTTTCAAGGTAGAATTTGTTATGTTCATTAGGTTCAATCTCTAATGGTACATTTTTAACAACTTCTAAACCATATGCTTCAAGCCCTTTTCTTTTTATAGGGTTGTTTGTTAAAAGATTAATTTTTCCTAATCCCAGTTCTCTTAAAATACTTGCTCCAACTCCATAATCCCTTTCGTCATCATCAAATCCTAGTTGTATATTTGCTTCAACAGTATCCATTCCTTCTTCTTGTAATTTATAGGCTTTAATTTTATTAAATAAGCCAATCCCTCTTCCTTCCTGATTCATATATAAAACAACGCCCTTCCCGGATTTATCAATTATTTTCATTGCTTCATGCAACTGTTGTCCACAATCACATCTCATTGATCCAAAAATATCACCTGTAACACATGAAGAGTGAACTCTTACGCAAACCGGTTCATCTTTTGTCCACGTACCTTTTATTAAAGCAACATGTTCCAATCCATTTGATTTTTGTTTGAATGGGATAAGGTCAAAATTTCCGTATTCGGTTGGTAGTTTTACCCTAACACCTTTTTCAACCAAACTGTCTTCTTGTAATCTATACTTTATTAAACCTTTAATAGATATTATTTTAAGATCAAATTTATTGGCAATTTCGAACAACTGAGGCATGCGTGCCATAGTTCCATCTTCATTCATTATTTCAACTAAGGCACCTCCTGGTTTTAATCCAGCTAGTCTTGTAAGGTCAACAACAGCTTCTGTATGCCCTGCTCTTCGAATAACACCACGTTGACGTGCTTTTAAAGGGAAAATATGCCCGGGACGGCCAAGATCTTCAGCTTTGGTTTTGGGGTCGACCAATGCCTTTATAGTTTTTGCCCTATCAGAAGCAGATATTCCTGTTGTACAACCATGCCCATTGAGGTCGACAGATACCGTAAAAGGTGTAGCATGTAAAGCAGTATTATTGCCAACCATTAATTCCAGTTCCAGCTCTGTACATCTATCTTCAGGGAGTGGAGCACATATTAACCCTCTACCATGAGTAGCCATAAAGTTAACAATGTCGGGAGTAATTGTTTCAGCAGCAACTACAAAGTCACCCTCATTTTCTCGATCTTCGTCATCTACTACAATAATTACTTTTCCAGATTTTATATCCTTAATTGCTTCCTCTATAGTGTTAAGCTTACTGCAATTATTATGTTGATTATTAGACATTATTATAGTTTTAAGGCAAATTTATTTTCTGCAAAAGTATAATAAGTGATTATAATTCCCTAGAAAAGCTAATATAAATTATCATCGATTATTCCCTTTTCGATCTTTCCCAGTTTACAGATTGAATTTTAAGGACAAACTTTATAAATCCAATTATTTCGGAAAGATTCATAATAAAGATGTAATAAGGTGTAAAGAAGAATTTTAAGTTTGTCTTTTTTGATCTAAAAATGAATCCAATGAATACAAAAATGTAAAAAATAGTGTGTAGTAATAATAGTATTGAATATAGGTTATTCCATTGGCTGTGTATTGCAACGAAAGGAATAACAAATAAAAGTGAAAACATTGAAATTGGTACGAAAAACCATCTGAATATCTTATGTGATATGTACTGGAAAGTTAAAAAAGGATGTTGAAAAGGATTTAATAGTCCTTTTAACCTAAAAATTGCCTGAAATCCTCCACAAGCAATTCGGGTTTTGCGTTTTAATTCTTCTTTAATATTAATTGAAGCTCTTTCAGATGCAAAAGCTTTTGGAATGTATTTTATTTTGTATCCTTTTTGAGCAATTCTTAAAGAAATTACAAAATCATCAAGAATTATATCCTTATCAACTTCATCGAATAGTTCCGTACGAATTGCAAATAATTCTCCGGCTGCTCCAAGTGCCGAATTAATATTTGACTCCCATTTTTTTATTAGCGATTCATATTTCCAATAAATCCCTTCCCCTATGTTTACAGCATTATCTTTGCTTTGTATTAATATTCGTTTTCGTCCTGCAACACATCCGGCCTTTTGATTTTTGAACTCTGCTACAATTTGATTTATTGATTCTTTATTGAGAATTGAATTTGCATCTGTAAAAATTATTATTGGGTTTTTAACAAATTTCATCCCACGATTTATAGCTCCAATTTTACCATTTCTCTTATTCTCATGATAAACTTCTAATTCTGAATATTCTTTCAATTTCTCAGGAGTACCATCATTTGATCCATCAGTAACCCAAATATGCTGAATCTTTTCTTTGGGATAATTGAGTGATAAAGAATTTTGAATTTTCTTTTCGATAAAATCAACTTCATTATAAGCAGCAATAAACAATGTTACAGGCGGTTCATAGTTTTCTGTTAATCCCTTATTGACTCTATTTCTTTTCAATAAACTTGAGAATGAACTTATGATAAATAATAATAAAGGATAACCTAAGTAAGAATATAATATGATTATTAGAAGTGTCCAGAATAATATATACACAGTATTATTGTTGTTTAATGAACTCTAAAATACTTAAAGCAATTTTTTTAGAATCATAATTTTCTATTACAAAGTTAAAAGCATTTTCTCCAATTTCCTGTTCAATATCAGGATTATTTAAAACAGTAATTACTGAATTTGCAAAACTATTAGCATCATTTGCTAACAATATATGAGTTTTGTCTTTGCATTTTATTCCTTCAGCTGCAACATCTGTAGCAATGATTGTTTTCTTTAATGCCATACTTTCAATTATTTTAACTCTCATTCCACTGCCGGCAAAGAGGGGAACAATTAAAGGCCCACTATTTTGTATAAAGTCATAA
>DAOVYZ010000046.1 GCA_030635365.1 Bacteroidales bacterium | reverse complement strand
ATTTTGGAGATGAAAATCCAATGGGACGAACTCTTGAGGTTAATGGCAAATATAATTTTAAAGTTACAGGAGTATTAGAAGAATTGCCAAAAAACACACAACTGGGGTTTGATTTTTATTTTCCTGTTTCGTTCTTTCAGGAGTTTGGGGTTGATGTTAATGGTACAATTGGAAATTCGTTTCAAACATATTTACTACTAGAAGAAGGTGCAACACCTGATAATATTAGTGCTACTTCACAAGAATTTTTTTATTCAAGATACGATAGAGATGTTGATTATGAACCATTTTTATTGTCAGTGGAAGATATGTTTATGCATGGGCAAACTATGAATAGTCTTTTTTCGACAATTTTTGGGGTAATAGCATTATTTATATTAATAATGGCTTGTATAAATTTCATGAATTTATCTACAGCTACTTCTCTTAAAAGATCTAAAGAAATTGCAATAAGAAAAATTGCTGGTGCACAAAGAAAGCAACTTATAGGTCAATTGTTAAGTGAATCAATATTATTGGCGTTTATTTCATTAAATATTGGAATTGTAATTTCTGAAATAATAATTGATTTCTTTGAAAGAACAACAGGTGAAATAATACCATTAGATTTAGGTAATTTTAATTTATGGATACAATTAATTGGATTAGCCTTATTTACAGGAGTACTGGCTGGAAGTTACCCTGCTATATTTCTTTCTTCTTTTAAACCCATAAAAGTATTATCATTTCAAAGCTCGAAAAGTGGTGGTGGTAAGTTTAGAAAAATTCTGGTTGTGTTTCAGTTTACACTCACCATAATGTTTTTAACACTTGCAATATCATCTTACCGACAATCTCAAGCTGTTCTTAAAAATAAAGGGGGAATGAAAGTGCAAGATGTTTTATCTGTGCCTATAAAAGGAGATTTAAGCAGTAACTACGAACTTCTAAAAAGGGATCTATTATTGAACTCTAATATATTATCTGTTTCTTCTACTAATCAAGAACCTACTTGGGTAGAACACGGTGAATTCTTATGGGGTACTTCGCCTGGCAAGAATGAAAATCTTTCTCGCATTATATGGGTTGATTATGACTTTTTAAATGTTTTTAATATTAAGCTAAAAGAAGGCCGGTTTTATTCAAAAGATTTCCCTGGTGATATAGAAAATGGAATAATAGTTAATGAAGAAATTGTAAAACAGCTAAAATTGGAAGATCCCGTTGGAAAACAATTTTACTTATACGATAGGCCGCATACAATAATTGGAGTAGTAGAATATTTTAATTTTTTCCCGATTGAATTGGGTGGGAGGGCTTTAATTATTAAACTCTATCAACCTGATAATGGAAAGGTGTATATTAAATATAAAAAAGGAACTTTTCCCTTAATCACTGATTTTATTAAACAAACATTCGAAGAACATAACCAATCATATCCTTATGAATATACCTTTTATTCAGATTTTAAAACTCCAATTGATGGAGCTGTAGAGGGTATAAATCAGGCATTAACATTCTTTACCATATTTGGAATGTTTATTGCAATATTGGGTTTATTAGGATTGTCAGCTTTTATGATTGAGCAAAAAACAAAAGAAATTGGAATTCGAAAAGTTATGGGTGCAAGTGTTCATAAAATTGTATCGATTATTACAAAACAGTTTTTTAAACTTATATTAATAGCTAATATTATTGCATTGCCAATTAGTTATTTAATACATTCTTATGGTACTAATTTTCTTACAGTAAAAACAAGCGGAGATATATTTATTTTCATTTTTGTATTCTTCTTTATTTTTGCTATTGCATTCGCAATTATATATTTAGTTACAATAAAAGCAGCAAAAGCTAGTCCGGTAAATTCTTTACGGTACGAGTGAGAGTAGTTTAAAATTGTAATGTAAAAACTGTTTCTATAGTAGACTCTGATTTAACAGTAATATTTCCACCGTGCAAATACATAATCTGGCGCGAAAGGCTTAAACCAATACCGGAACCTTTTTCTTTTGTTGTGAAAAATGGTATAAAGATATTCTCCAGGACTTCTGGCGAAATTCCGGGCCCATTGTCCGAAACTTTTACCTGAACCTGGTTGTTGGCCATTAATGCTCTAATTCTAATTATAGGAGTATTTGTTGAAGAAAGTGATTCAGATGAATTTTTAATTAAATTAATTAATACCTGTTCAATAAGTTTTTCATCAGCCTTTAGAATAATATCAGAAGGTTCGCAATAACTTGTTAATTCTATTTTTTTCTTATCTAAATCATCTTTTAAAAGAGTTTTTATATGATCAAACAATTGACATATCCTGAATTCTGTAAATTTTGGTTTGGGAATTTGCGTTATACTTTTATACGTTTCAACAAATTTAGATAAGCCGGCACTTCTTTTTCTTATAGTTTTTAAACCTAAAACAGAATTTTCGATAGTAGTATTGTCAAGTTTATCGATAGTCTTAATCCGGTTATCCTCTTCAAACATATTAACTAACGAACCCGAAAGCAATTTAATAGGACTAACAGAATTCATAATCTCGTGAGTTAAAACACGAATCAATTTTTGCCATGCATCAACTTCGCTGTGGTCAATCTCAGGTTTTATATTTTGTATTGATAGTAACTTAATATTCCTGTTTTTTATTTTAAGGTTTACAGCTTTTATTGACAATTGAACAATCTCATTTTTTATAACAAGCTTTTTTAATTTTGTTGTCCCGGGCTTTAACTCTTTAAAGTTTTTTGATAAACCTTGCAATGTTTTATCAACCTCAGATATATTATTTATCTTATTAAGATTTAATAATTGAAGAGCTGAATTATTAAGTATTTCTATTTTACCGGTATCGTCGAAAGCTATTATTCCTATCCCAATATGCTTTACTACATTTTGAAAATACTGATGCTCACTTTCCTTTTCCGATCTGATTTCAGAAATTTCATGGATTATATTATTTAACTCCTTGTAAAGATTTCCAAAACTCTTATCCACCTTTTTTTCTTTATTAAAACTAATCGAAACATCATCATATCGTAGTGCAGTAATAAATTTTAATAAATCTCTATTAATCTTTTGAAGATACCAGATTAAATAAATAATTTGTAATACCCATAGTATAATTAGCGAAGAACTGGTAATAAGCATATACTCCTGGCTATAAGTCCAAAAAAATGCTAAAGTAGTAGCTGCAATTAACAATATGTGTATAATGATTACAATTCTGTGCCGGCTAAATATCATATTTTTCTATTTTTTTATACAGTGTCGACCTATTAATTCCTAACTCTTTTGCTGCTAAACTAATATTGCCTTTATACTTCTTTATAGCTTTTTCAATTATAAATTTCTCGTTTTCATCAAGGTTTAATGTATTTGATTTTATTGCTTTTACATGATCTTCTCCATCAGGCCAGCAATGGTTATTAAGTATTGTATTACTATCACAAAGTATAACAGCTTTTTCTATTGTATGTTGTAATTCTCTGATGTTACCGGGCCAATCATACTCTTTTAATTTTAATTTTGTATTCCGGCTTATTTTTAAATTTGGTTTATTATATTTTTCCGAGAATTTATTTAAAAAGAAATCAGTCAAAGAAATTATGTCGTCATCTCTATCTCTTAGGGCAGGCAAATTAATTTTTATAGTATTTATTCTATATAAAAGATCTTCACGAAAAGATTTATTCTCAATCATTGCATCTATATCCTTATTGGTTGCACACACCAATCTTATATCAACAGGAATTGATTTATTTGAGCCTAACCTGAATATTTCTTTATTTTGAATTGCTGTTAATAATTTTGATTGCAATGAAAGAGGTAAATTTCCGATTTCGTCAAGAAATAATGTTCCCCCTGATGCTACTTCAAATCGCCCTGCCCGGTCTTCTTTTGCATCGGTAAAAGATCCTTTTACATGTCCAAATAATTCACTTTCAAATAAATTTTCCTGTAATGCTCCAATATCAACATTTACAAAGACTTCGTTAGAACGAGTAGATTTACGATGCAATTCCCGGGCAATAACTTCCTTACCCGTACCATTTTCGCCCAAAATTAAAATGTTAGCATCTGTTTGAGATACTCTATCTACAATATGCATAACCTGATTAATAGCATCTGAATCTCCAATTATTGGATTAATTTGACTATCAATTGTCTCGTTGAGATGCTTTTGTTTTTGTTCTAGGTTTTTGATTTTTAACTTGGATTTTCTTATTTCGTATGCCGATAAAATTGTCGAAAGTATTTTCTTCTCATCCCACGATTTTTGAATGAAATCAGTAGCTCCTTCTTTCATTGCATTTACTGCAAGTTCAACATCCCCATATGCAGTTATTAATACAACAGATATAGTTGGGTCGTTTTTTAAAATTTCTTTCATCCAAAAAATACCCTCATTACCGGTATTAACACCAGCTGTAAAATTCATATCCAATAAAATAACATCGTAATTTTCTTTTCTTATATACTCAGGAATGAGATTTGGATTTTTTATTGTATCAATCAGGGTAAAGTGATTTGATAGGAAAAAATTTAAAGCGATTAAAAGTTCTTCGTTATCGTCAACAATTAATATCTTACCTTGATTTTTTGACATTGTTGCATTAATATTTTGTAATTAATCAGTGTTACTTTAACTAATAATTGCCACAGATTCACAGATTTTTAATGAATAATAATTTCTCATGATATTTTTCAGTTTTATATAATCTGTGAATCTGTGGCTTTTTTATAAAGTTTTAATTATGAATATTGCTACTAATTTATTACATCATTTTAAATAATGGTTAAAATTACAATTAATTGTTGTTTATTCCGACAGGAGTGTTGCTTTTTGCAACAGTTTTGAATTTAGTATAGCAATCTAATTTAGTTATAACTAATGGATTATGATGATTGGCATATTATTGGCATGGTTGATTTTAGTAAAAATATGATAAAACATGATTTTAAATTATTTTAAAATAGCATATAAAAATCTTATAAGAAGCGGTGTATTCTCATTTATAAATATTTTGGGACTGTCAATTGGTTTAGCAAGTGCCTTATTAATTATGATATGGGTAAATGAAGAGTTAAGCTATGAAAAGTTTAATGAAAATGAAGAGAAACTTTTTCGATTAATTGTAAAATCTGAAAGCGAAGGTGAAGAAAAATTTAGTGCATTACACCCGGTTCCTTTAGTACCTTATTTAAAAGATTCTTATTCAAATATTTCAAAAGCAACGAGATATTCTCCGGGCTGGGGAAGTTTAATAGAATATGATCAGACTTTTTACAAAGAGGTTAAAGTTATTGAAGTAGATCAGGATTTCTTTGATATGTTTACATTTCCATTAATTGAAGGAACTAAAGAAAGTCTTTTTACTGATATATTTTCTGGTTATATTAATTTCAATTATACAAATACAAAAAATTGCAAAATTAAACCCTGTAGTTAGCTTACGATACGAATAAAACAAATAAATTATGTTATCAAATTACATAAAAACAGCATTAAGGAATTTCCTTAAGAATAAAATAACAACTGCTATTAATATAGTTGGATTAGGTATTGGTATTACTTGTTGCATATTTATTATGTTATATGTTAGTTTTGAACTTAGCTATGATAATTATCATGAGGATTTAGATAGAATATATAGAATCCCAATGCAAAAAGAATCTGAATCTCGAAAGGTTGCTTGGCCAACAAATACAGCAGCATTAGCTCCTATTTTAAAAGATAATTTTTCTCAGGTTGAATCAGTTGGAAGGCTATTTTTTACTGATGATATTATTCTTAGATATAATGATAAAATTTGTTCTGAGGATAACGTTGCTCTGGGAGATCAGGATATATTTAACATTTTAAGTATAGAATTTATTTTAGGTGATAAAGAAACTGCTCTTACCAGACCAGGAACGGTGGTGCTTACTGAAAAGGCTGCTGTAAAATATTTTGGAGATTTCGATCCAATAGGAAAAATGATTATTTCTGATGTCGGGGCATTAGAAGTAACAGGAGTAATTGAGAATTCTCCACAAAATACTCATATGAAGTTTAATATTATTGCATCATTGCTTTTTCCTGAAACACCATGGTGGATGGAGCATTGGCCTACTGCCACATGTTATACATATGTTAAATTAATTCCCTCTGCCAATGCAGCTGAATTTGGTAAGGAAATTACCGAATACGTAAATATTCACGCGGAAGAGTTACAGAAAAGAGGAGAAAAAGTGAATTTCATTTTGCAGCCGGTTAAAGATATTCATTTGCATTCAAATCTGGAATTTGAGAAAGAACCACCTGGGGATCCACTTTATTTATATATATTTTCGGCCACAGGCTTATTAATTTTGCTTATTTCTTGTATTAATTTTGTAAATCTAACAACTGCACGATATTCATTCAGAATAAAAGAAGTTGGAATTCGAAAAATAATTGGTGCACATCGATCACAAATTGTCTCTCAATTATTACTTGAATCTGTTTTATTTTCATTTATAGCTTTAGTATTAGCAGCAATTGCAGTCGAAAGGTTTATTCCATTAATAAATAATTTAATTGGTGTTCAACTTAAACTAGAAGAGCTATTTAATTTCTATAACATAATAAGCATAATTGGCCTTTCATTGTTAGTTGGTATTCTTGCCGGTATTTACCCTGCTCTTTCATTTTCATCATATGAGTCTGTATTTGCTGTAAAAAATGCTATTATATCTAATAATAAGTTAACCGTTAGAAAAATATTAATAATAGGGCAATTTATTATTTCTATTGCGCTCATTATATTGTCATTAACTATTTATCAACAAATACATTTTATGAGATTTAGTAATCCTGGGTTTGATTTGGAAAAAAAATTAATTATTCAACTTCCAAGTACAATTAATATTGCTGATAGTTATGAAATGATAAAAGAAGAATTTGAGGAGTTACCAATGATATCTGGAGTAACAGCTTCGTCTCATATTCCAGGTCAACATTTATCAACAAATAGAATTTGGTTGTCAGGAAAAAAACTTGAAACAGGAATGTCTATTAAATATATACGAATAGATCATGATTTTTTACAAGAATATAAAATAGAAATGCTAGCTGGTCGGCCATTTATAAAAAGTATGGAATCTGATAAATTTATGGGTTCAGTTATTATTAATGAAGCTATGATGTACGCTTGTGGATGGAATACACCTGAAGAAGCACTTAATAATACATTTTACGATCCACCACGTCATATAATAGGTGTAACTAAAAATTTTCATTTTAGAGGTTTTCAACATGAAGTAGAACCATTATATATGAATATTTGGCCGGAAAGATTTGGACAACTTACATTGACAATTGAGACAAAGAATTTATCAAATTCATTACTGGATATAGAAAATAAATATCTTGAGTTATTTCCAAATTCACCTTATGAATATTACTTTCTTGGTGAGATTTTTGAACAACAATACTTTCAAGAAGAGAAAGTTGCCAGAATTTTTGGAATTTTTACTTTGCTAGGAATAATAATAAGTTGTCTCGGAATGTATGGTTTGGTTAGTTTTATAACAGAGCAACGAACAAAAGAGATTGGTATTAGAAAAGCTTGTGGAGCCAGAATATCTAATATTCTTATAATAGTAACAAAAGAATTTTTAGGCTGGGTAATTATAGGTACAATTATAGCTTGGCCAATTGCATATTTTTTGGCAAAAAAGTGGTTGCAAAACTTCGCATTCAAGTCTGTAATTAGTTTTTGGATATTTATTTTATCAGGTGTCCTTGCCCTATTAATCGCCATAGTAAGTGTTAGTTGGCAATCGTTAAAAGCAGCATGCAAAAATCCTGTTGAAAGTTTACGTTACGAATAAAAAAATAAAATTATGATAACAAATTATATTAAAACAGCATTAAGGAATTTTTATAGAAATAGATCTATAACACTTATAAAAATATTAGGATTAGCAATAGGATTAGCTGTTACTTTTTTTATTTTGATTTATATAAGTACAGAAACTAGTTATAACGATAATTTCTTAAAAAAGGAGAAAATATATAGGGTTAATCAACAAAACTATTTACATAATTGGAAAACTATGCAAACATCATTTCCTTTCAGAGATGAATTAATAAATGATTATCCGGAGATTGAATTAGCAACCCGGATTATTCATTTGTACGATCTGGATGTTAAAATGAATGATCAAATATTTTCTGAAAACCATTTAGTATGTGTAGATAAAAGCTTTTTTGATATGTTTACTACTGATCGGCTTAATGGTGACTTTTCAATGTTTGCAGATAATAATTATCAGGTGGTTATAACAGAGTCGATGGCAAAAAAATACTTTGGTACAATCAATGTAATTAACGAACCATTAAAAATTAAGACAGAAGATAATGAATATGTATTAAACGTAATTGCAATAATTAAAGACCTTCCTCATACATCAACTATCAAATTTGATTTTATTGCTCATATTGAACTAGGATTAGAACAAGCAAATAATATACTTACCTGGAGTGATGGAATTGATCGAAATATAAACTTTTACAGAACTGACTGGGAAACTAATTTTCTAGAGACCTATATATTATTAAAAAATGGAAAAAATGTTATTGGGTTTGATCAAAAGTTAAAGAATTTTGAAGCTAAACATTTAAGGGATACTACAGAAAGGGATTATTATTTGCAAAATCTGGGTGATATTTATTTACACTCAAAGGATATTATTGGGAGTGGTGCATTAGGTGATTTAAACTCTATTTATATATTTTCGGCAATTGCATTTTTGGTTTTATTAATTGCATGCATTAATTACATTATTTTATCAATATCACAAATTATAACCCGTACCAAAGAGATTGGAATAAGAAAAATAACCGGTGCAAATCAATCAGATTTATTTAAACAAATTTCTATTGAATCTTTAATAGTGATTCTATTTACTATTCCGTTATCGTTTATTTTAATTGAACAATTCAGGCCTGTACTTGAAAATATTATTGAAAAACAGATTATTATGACATATAATTTAAAATTTGTGTTAGGCTTTATTTCTGTTATTATATTTGTAATTTTTATCCCGGGACTTAATATTGTTTATTATTTAAACCGAATTTCACCAATATCTATTCTTGGAAAAGAACTTCATAAATCGGTTCAACGATTTAATTTAAGAAAAATATTGATTATTATACAATTTGTGATTTTTATTGTTTTAGTTGTTCTAGCTCTGGGTATAAGAAGGCAATTAGGTTTTTCAACCCGGGATAATTTAGGATTTAATCCATATAATAAAATAGTTGTTCAGGTTAAAGAATTGGTAAAAGGTGGTAAATATCAGACTTTAAAGGACGAATTACTTAAAAACCCTGATATTACTAATGTGAGTGGTGCTATGTGGTTGCCACCTTCAAACGGTAGAATGAGTTTAAGTTATTCTGATTCTAATATTGTTGAACCTATAAAGTTAGAAGCTTTATTTGTTGATAAAGATTTTATTGAAACTTTTGGTTTAAATCTGATAAGTGGTAAATCGCTGAGTGAGTTTGAAACGAACTCAAATAACAAGATAGTAGTTAATGAAGAGGCTGCACAATTAATTGGAGAGGACAATCTAATTGGACGAAGATTGTGGAGTGGGGAGATAGTCGGAATTGTTAATAATTTTAGGATTCATTCAGTACATGAAAAAATTCAGCCCATGATTTTAGTTGTTGGTGATTTAATGATTAGGGAAATGGTTGTGAGTTTTGTTAATGGTAAAAGTAAAAGTCAAAAGTTATTAATAGAAAGTCAGATACAAAAGATTTATCCGGATATGAATGTTGAATCAGAGATATTGATTGAAAGATTTGACACGCTTTATAAAAAAGAAAAAAGATTAGGATTACTTATAACCATTTTTTCATTTTTAGCCATATTTATTGCATCTATAGGATTATTAGGTTTAACCATATTTACAACAAAAAAACAATCAAAAAATATAGCTATTAGAAAAGTTAATGGTGCATCATCATTAAGCATTTTAAAAATGTTATTGAATGATTATATAAAGCTAATATTTATAGCATTTTTAATTGCAGTACCTATTTCATATTATTTGCTAAATGCATGGCTGCAAAATTTTGCATATAGGATGAATATTGAATGGTGGCTATTTATCATTGCCGGATTTATTGCTCTAATAATAACTATAATAACTATTGGTTGGTATAGCCTAAAAGCAGCCAGGCGTGATCCTGTACATAGTTTACGTTACGAATAAAACTTTGAACCTAATTATTTAAAATAATGATACGTCAATTTTTACGATTGTTAATACAAAGAAATTTTAAAAGAAATGGTTTTCATACTATAATAAACATACTGGGTTTATCAATAGGTTTAACCGTATTTATTTTGTTTATTTTATTTATTAATAAGGTTAGTAATTATGATACCTTTCATGAAAATTTCCATAATATCTACAGAATTATTTGCGAAAAAGACGATAGTAGAGGAGGATTTTATGGTACTCCGGCTCAATTGGGAGAGTATTTATCTGATAGAATTCCGGAAATAGATAAGTTTGTTCGATATGATAGAAAAAAGGATATTATAGTAATTAAGGATGGACAGAAGTATTTTGAATCTAATTTAATATTAGCTGACAATAGTTTTTTTGAGATATTCTCATTCCCGGTAATAAATGGAAACAGAATAACACCAATTGAAAATATAAGTTCGGTTGTATTAAGTGAAGAAATGGCTCGAAAATATTTTGGGGAAAAAGACCCAATAGGCCAGATTATAAAGATTGGGAAATCAGAAAGGGATTATAAAATAACAGCAGTTGTTCAGGATTGCCCTGAAAATTCAAGTATCAAATATGACTTTATTATATCGTTTGAATTAATGGCTAAAAAGTCACATTGGGGTATGTTTAATTATAGTACATTTATTCAACTAAATGATAAAAAATTAGAAAGATCTATAGAGCAAAAAATAAAGAAATGTGCCGTAGACAGAGGTAGTGATGAACTAATGGAGCTTAACTTTCTTCGTTTGCAGGCAATGAAAGATATGCGTTTTGAAATAGTGCGTGGTAATACTTTTAAAACTATAGACAGTAAATATATTTCTATCTTTTTATATGCTTCTGTTTTTATTCTGATTCTGGCCTCAATAAATTATACAAATCTATCATCAGCGGTATCTTTAAAGAGGTCAAAAGAGATTGCGATAAAGAAAATTTCCGGAAGCCAGAGAAGTAGAATCGTTTTTGAGTTATTATCAGAGTCTGTTTTATTCGCCTTATTGGCTCTTGTTATTGCATTTATCATTGTAGAACTTCTCAGTCCTTATTTTGGTGAATTAATTAATGAAGAAATTAAATTATCATATTCATTTATCCCGTATTTTATATTTATTGCAATAGTAGTTGGTGCAATGGCGGGCATTTATCCTGCGCTTTACGGATCAAGATACAATATCATAGGATTATTAAAAAATTCCTTATTTAAAGGTGGAAAAGTAAAAAAGGTTCGTAATATACTTGTTGTTATTCAATTTGGGATTACCAGTTTTTTACTTATTTGTGCAATGATCTTTTCTAACCAACTCAAT
>DAOVYZ010000399.1 GCA_030635365.1 Bacteroidales bacterium | reverse complement strand
TTTTTCGTTAAGGTTTACATTTAGGTTTAAATTCCCAAAAGTCTGTTGCGTATTTCCATCTCCAAATGGCAACTGAGATTCATCATCAAATTTTATTGTGTTGTTTGTTAAAATCCTTAACTGTGAACTGAAATTAAGAGAATCAGATCTACTGATCACAAAAAACTCTTTTTCTTTATCGGTTGTAGATAAACCAAAAGCAGTTTGTGTTAGCTCATTAAGTTTATAATTTATAGAAGGGACACCTGAAGAAGACACTCCTGAATAAGGTTCCATTTCATTAACAACCTGGTAAACCATTTCTCTGTTTTCAATTTCTTCTACAATATTATCTATCCCTTTTACAACGAGTTGTTGAAATTGATCTTCCTTGATTTTAATTGCATTATTTATCCAATAAACCTGAACTACAATAAGGCATATTAATGTTATAGATAAAGTAATAGTTATAATCCAAAGTACTCTCTTTTGCATAGCAGTACAAATATAGTTGCTTGAATTGTTCTAAATGAATTATTTAACATTATTTAACAAAGGTTTAAATTACTTAACCAATGTTTAAGATACTTTTGCTAAAGCTAATTGTTAATAGCAAGAGAGTTGTCACATAGGTTAAATTTTAGGTTAAGGGAGAGAGATTTTATCTCTCTTTCTTATTTTATAAGAAACTAAAAATCAAATGCTTTATTCAATTTATCAGGAAGTTCTTCAATTATATATGCGGTAATAATTATATCAATTTTCTTTAAGCTAACTAATATATTATTTAAAAAATCTATTTCGGGATCTCCGGAAACCTTTAAAACAAAATCAATATTCTTTATCTCAGGTAAGAGAAATCCTTTTTCTGACTTATTTGATATTAAATTATAGTTTACATAGTTATTTTCATCATTATAATTGAAAATAGAATAATTAACTTCAATTTTATGTTTCGGGTGAACCAATTTAAGATCCTCTTTCCGAATTAAAGTAACTCCTAATGCTTTATTAATAGCCCATGTCAATCTGTAATCATTCTCATGTGATGCAATTCCAATTAGTTTATAATCGTTCTCAACATTAAATGTTAGCTTATGAACTTTCTTTTTAACCATAATCTAATCGGAATTAAAATATGAATAGCCAAAGTTATATCTAATATATATGAAAAATTTCAATCTATAAAATCTTCTGTTTTAGAAAGTGCTTCTTTTGAAGCATTTTGTTGAGCTTCTTTCTTAGATAGTCCTTTTCCTTTACCCAAGATATTTTTATCTACACTAATTATTGAAGTAAAATAAAGGCCATTATTCTCATTATTTTCATACTCCTGGTCATCAAATATAATTTCAACCTTATTTTTCTGTGCCCATTCTATAAGTTGACTTTTATAATCGGAGTCTGTTCGGGATAGTTCATTCAAATCAATATTGTGAGCTATAATTTTATTTAGAATAAATTTTTTTGTTTTCTTGTATCCCTTATCAATATATATAGCTCCAATTAAAGCTTCCAGGGCATTCCCATAAATATTCTTTGTGCTATTTATTTTATTTTGTGAAACAATATGGTATTGCAAACCCATTTTAAGTGCTATTTCATTTAATTGTTCACGACTAACAATTCTGGCACGCAATTTCGTTAAAAAACCTTCTTTTTTACATGGAAAATAAGAGAATAAGAAATCCGCTACAACAGCTGCTAAAATTGCATCGCCCAGAAACTCCAGACGCTCATTATTAGAATTTTTAGAATTATTGATTTGATTTGAAGCAGATTTATGAATAAAAGCAACCTGAAAAGTTTTAAGATTTTTCGGATAAAAGCCTGTTAACTGAAATATCAGTTTATAAAAGTTTTTATTTTTAGAAAAATAAAATTTAACCGGTTTAAGATGCTTTAGCACAAAAATACTATTCTGAATATTTTTTTATTATTATAGATGCATTATGCCCGCCAAAACCAAAAGTATTACTCAAAGCAGCATTAACTTCTCTTTTTTGAGCTTTATGCAATGTTAAATTAAGTTTATTATCAATTTCCGGGTCAACTTCCTGGTGATTAATTGTTGGAGGAATAACTCCCTTCAAAATAGAACCTAACACGGCTAATGTTTCAATAGCTCCGGCAGCTCCTAACAAATGACCAGTCATTGACTTTGTTGAGCTTATATTCATTTTATAAGCGTGATCACCAAATACTTCTTTTATTCCAAGTAATTCAGCTATATCTCCACGTGGTGTTGCAGTACCATGCACATTAACATAATCAATGTCTTCCGGTTTCATATTAGCGTCACTAAGTGCGTTTTTCATTACATTCATAGCACCTAATCCTTCAGGATGCGGAGCTGTTAAATGATGTGCATCTGCTGACATACCACCACCTGCAACTTCAGCATATATTTTAGCACCACGCTTTTTGGCATGCTCCAATTCTTCAAAAATGTAAGCCGTACCTCCTTCTCCCATAACAAAACCATCACGCGTTTTACAGAAAGGGCGAGAAGCCGTTTTGTATTCGTCGTTTCTGGAAGAAACTGCTTGCATTGAACTAAATCCTCCCATTCCTGCTTCATTAATTGAAGCTTCTGAGCCTCCGGTAATAAAAATTTCTGCCTTTCCTAAACGTATATAATTAAAAGCATCAATCATTGCATTTGTTGAAGACGCACAAGCAGAAACTGTAGTAAAATTTGGCCCACGAAAACTATATTTCATAGAAATATGCCCCGCAGCAATATCAGAAATCATTTTTGGAATAAAGAAAGGGCTAAATCGGGGTGTACCATCACCGGTAGCATAACTTCTTATTTCTTCCAAGAAAGTGTTAAGCCCACCAATTCCAGAACCCCAAATAACACCCGCTCTATCATGATCGATTATATCTAAATCCAATTTAGAATCTTGTATCGCTTGTTCTGCAACTACTAATGCAAACTGTGCAAATTTATCAAGTTTCCTAGCTTCTTTTCTGTCGAAATATTGATTTGGGTCAAAGTTTTTAACTTCACAAGCAAATCTTGTTTTAAATTTTGATGCGTCGAAGTGAGTAATAGGTTGAGAGCCACTAACTCCATCCATTAGGTTTTTCCAATATTCTTCAACATTATTTCCAATAGGTGTAATTGCTCCCAGACCTGTTATAACAACACGTTTGAATTCCATAACATATAAAATTTAAAACAAGATTGTGACAATATTTAAAAATTACTTAGCGTGCTCTTCAATGTACTTTGTAGCATCACCAACAGTACCGATATTTTCAGCTTGATCATCCGGAATAGAAATATTGAATTCTTTTTCGAATTCCATGATTAATTCCACAGTGTCAAGAGAATCAGCACCTAAATCGTTAGTAAAACTTGCTTCCGGTGTAACTTCGTTTTCGTCAACTCCTAACTTATCAACGATAATAGCTTTTACTCTTGATGCAGTATCAGACATAATTTTAAATTTTAATTAATAATTAAGTTTAATTTTTAACAGTGCAAAGAAATATAATAAACTATAATAAATCAAAAATATTTCCCTATTTTTTGAGGCAAAAATAACTTTTTTTGAATTTTTAAGCTCATTTTTGTATTAAATTTTTCATAAAAAGAACTTTATTTTATTATTGCATATTATTACAATTAATTAATTATGAATAAAATCGCAATATTTGCATCAGGTTCCGGCACAAATGCAGAAAACATAATAGCGTTTTTCAAAGAAAACAAAAAAATTGAAATTTCAGCTATTTTTTCAAATAATAAAAATGCTTATGTAATCCAACGAGCCCTAAATCATAAAATATATTATTATCCTTTTTCCAGGAATGAGTTTTATGATTCACTGAAGACCCTTAATATATTAAAAGACATGGATATTGATTTTATTGTGCTCGCAGGATTCCTTTGGTTAATACCTGAATATCTTATTACAGCATATCCAAATAAAATCATAAACATTCATCCGGCATTACTCCCAAAATATGGAGGTAAAGGAATGTATGGTATGAAAGT
>DAOVYZ010000227.1 GCA_030635365.1 Bacteroidales bacterium | reverse complement strand
TAAGGATAATAAAATCCCTATCGGGAAAAGTTATCGAAAAGAGTTTTTTGAATTTATTAGTTCTATAAATAATTAGAAAATCCCCCGCATACGTGGGGGATGAAGCTTTTGCAAATATTGAAGGCATTCTTTTCTAAATAGAGTCTGTCCATAAAGTCAGAGTTTGAACTAGAAAGTACATTTGCAAAAGTTCTATTAACTTATAACCCTATGAAGAAACATTTAAAGGAGACGGAGCAGAAATTTTTAGAATCAGGAATTTTACATTTAAATCTCGGCTTAATTTTTAGAGGCATAAACTCCCAACTCTAAATTAATTAAACTCCGTCTTATATATTGCTCTTATTATAAAGAGCAACTTAAGACTAAATACCCTATCTATATAATTAAACATTTTTTCTATTTAGATGTTATGTATAGAAACATTTAATTATGGCATACACATTACAAATAGGCGAAAAGGCTCCTGATTTTAACTTAAAAGCGACAAACGGCAAAAATTATACTTTAACTGATTTTAAAGAAAAAGTATTAGTAGTTTTTTTTACATGCAACCATTGCCCCTATGTTATTGGATCAGATGAAGTAACTAGAAAAACTGTTGAGAAATACGCTCCAAAAGGAGTCCGGTTTGTTGGAATAAATTCAAATAGTAAAAATACTTACGAAGAAGATAGTTTTCCTAACATGGTTAAAAGAATGGAAGAAAATAATTTCCCCTGGGTGTATCTTTACGACGAATCACAAGAAATTGCATATGATTATGGGGCATTAAAAACACCACATTTTTTCGTTTTTGATGAAAAGAGAAAACTTTTCTACACCGGACGTGCAGTTGATAATCCTCGTGATACATCCAAAATGACTGTTAATGATTTGGAAAAAGCTTTAAATAATCTTTTAGCAGGAAAAGACATTTGCCCAAAAGTTACAAATCCAATTGGATGTAACATTAAATGGGAAGGTAAAGATGCTCATTGGATGCCGTCAGAAGCTTGTGATTTAGTTTAGATTAATTAAAACCATACGGGGTAAATTCCAGATTTTCATCTTTTTGACTTTCATCAATGTATAAATCAATACGAGAAAGGTCTGTCATTATTTCAATTTTCTCCACCTGATTTGAGTTTACAGAATAATACACTTCAACAAAAAAATCGAATATTGAGTATAAATTCAATAAATAATTTTCCTTATTAATTTGTGTTAGATGTTTACCCTCACTTACCAGTACCACTCCTTGTTCGACAAGAGACATCTCTTCGAATTCAATCTTATTCATTTTCAATTCAATTTTTACGTTCTATAATTTATAAACGATAAAAAGGAAATAATGTTCGAAAATTTTATTACTTATAAAACATATAATCATAAATTTACATAGGGTATTTGCTTATTTTTTAATCTTGATTATATTAGAGCCGGCTTAATTTTATAAAATGAAAAAAGTATTTTTATTAATCTCCATATTATTACTATCTATTTACTTAATACATGGCCAGGATTATTTGATAAAAAACTATGGCCCTTCCGATGGTTTAAAAGCAGCAAATGTTTATTCCTATTATCAAGACTCATTAGGCTTTATTTGGATGGGTTTGACAGATGGCTTATGTTGCTTTGATGGAGAGAATTTCAAGAACTATGCAAAACCATTAGAATTATTTAATGAATCTATTAGGGATATTGATAGAAACTTTAATGGGAATCTACTATTAATGAAAAAATTAGGAGATGTGTGGGAGTTTGATGGATTTGAATTTAAGAAATACAGGTTTAATCATACAATTTTAGATACTGCACAGGTTACTGGTATTCAGTTTTTTGATAATAAATTATTTATAGGTACAAAATTTAATGGCCTGTTTATTAATGACAATAATAAAATAATTCATGTTGGTAATATTAAAAATCATATCATTAAAATTACGGAAGATATACATCATAATCTGCTGGTAATAAATAATGATGGGGTATATGAATACCATGATGGCACTTTTTCTTTTATGTTTAAACATGAGGAATTCCTTTATTCTGATATTTTAAAGCATAACAATAAAGATCATTGGTCAGTTTCAAAAAATAGTGGTGTTTATATAAACAGGAATAATCAATGGAATAAAATATTTGGGAAGCAAAATTTAGAACTTCTTGATTTTGCTGAAGATACTACAACTGTTGTTTGGCTTGGTACATATATTGGATTATTCAGAATAATTGAAAACTTGCACAAAGAAATTTATACATTCCAGGAGGTGTTTGATGAAACAATTTTAAAAGTTTTTGTTGACAGAAGTAATAATGTGTGGGCAAGTACCTATGGGAAGGGGGTATATAAATTAACAAGAAATAAATTTCATAATCATAAGTTCCCATCGTCATTCCCAGGAGAATGGGGTATGATAACTTTAAAAGATAATGAAGGCGGTATTTGGATTTCAGCAGCTAATTATGGACTTATAAGATATTTTAATGATAGATTTATCCATTATAATATTTATAATGATTTCCCACCCAATGAATGTTATTATTGTGGCATTGATTTGGATACTTGTATCCTTTTTGGAGGAGATAATATTACTATAAAATTTAAAAATGGTGAGTTTAGTTTATTTACTCAAGAAGAAGTGCCTAAAAAGTGGGGGTTTTGGGGTTTTTTAAATTATTCCGGGCAACTTTATTCTATTTTAAATTATTCAATTTATAAATATTCTGATAATAAATGGCAGGCAACTAATTATTTTAATCCTTATGAAAATGTTAATTATTTATTGGCAGATTATGATAATATTTTTTGGGCTGGGACAGACTCTGGATTATATAAAATTGATAATAATGAAATTGTAGAATTTAAAAATGGAGGATTATCTAAAAATATCGAAATTAATACCATTCAGGAATCTACGGATAGTTCTATTTGGGTTGGTGCAGATAATGGATTGTATCAAATAAAAAATAATTCTATTATTCAATACTTTAATGAAGAAGATGGCTTAATAGATAATGAAGTAACAGCCATAAAAATTAAAGATGATGATATATATATTGGCACAAGAGTGGGTTTGTCTATTTATTCAAATAAAAAATTTGGAAATTTTACAACGGGTGATGGTATGTTAAGCAATTTTATTTTTATGCCCAGAATAGAGATAGCAAATAGTAAATTATTTATGGGAGCAGGCAATGGTTTTTCTATTTTAAATATCGGGAAATCATATAACACAAAGAAAACAAATGTAGTTCTTACCAAGATATTTACAGATTATGATACGATTGTATTCAATCCTTTAAAGCAGATTAAAACAGATTTAATTAATTTTAAATACAATACAACTTTTATTAAGTTTGATTTTGATATTATTGATTTCAATAATGAAATTAAAAATATCAGGTACAATTTAAATAATAATGGGAAGGTAAAGACTATTGTTTCTAATAACAAAGAAATAGCTTTCTCAAATCTAAAATTTGGTGAATATAAATTAGTACTGGAATATCAGTATGTATTAGGTGATTGGCAAAAAGGGTACGAACAAAATTTCTGCATAAAAATTCCTTTTTATTTATCAAAACCGGCTTTTGTTTTTTATTTACTTATTATCTCGATTCTTGCTGTTTTCTATTATAGAAAGAAAAAAAGAAAACAAAATCATAAGTATCAAACAAGCTCACTTTCAGAAAGCAGGTATGAAGAAATTAAATTTCTATTTAAAAAGTTACTAATTGATAAAAAAATATATTCTGACCCAGATATTTCTCTTTCAATACTTGCTAAAAAGCTTAATTGCTCAAAAGAATATATCTCACAAGTAATTAATACTGAATATAAGGTCAATTTTAATACTTTGATAAATCAATATAGAATTGAGGAAGCAAAAAAATTATTAATAGATAAAAACGGTAATTATAATTATTCTATTCTTCAAATTGCTTTTGAAGTAGGATTTAATTCAAAATCGGCTTTTAATACTGCCTTTAAGAAACACACAAATTATACTCCAACTGAATTTCGTAAAAAATATAGCGTATACTAGTAATTAAAAGTTATGGCTCTGATATTAGATATTGTAGTTCTTTGTGAAATTTTGAGTCTTTGAGCCTAGTGGCATTATATTTTTTCGCCACTAAGCCACTAAAACACTAAGAATCACTAAATATTACATACGCACTAATTTATATCAGAGCCAAAGTTATTTGACAATAATATACTAATACTTAATATCAGTATATATTTTCTTACTTAAAAGTTAAAATCCAAAGATTTTCCTGATAGGCAAAAACAATAGAATTACCATCAGGTGACCAATGAGGAAATCTGCAATCATTTCTTTCTAATAATAAATAAACCTCATCTGTTATCAAGTCTTTTAATACCAACCTTGTAGTTCTTTTATTATATAACTGGTATACTATCTCATTTCCATCAGGTGACCAACTTGCCCAATTTTCTGCAGGAGGGCTATTTCCTTCTGCTAATAATGTAAGTCCGGTTCCATCAGGAAATATACTATATATATCTTCTTTGTGTGATTCTTTTGAAAATAAAATTTTTGTGTCATCAGGACTCCATAATGGATTCCATGCATTTTGTGTCTCTGCAATTCTAACTACACTTCCACCTGTAGTAGCTTTAAGGTATAAATTATATGATTCTACATAAACAATTTTTTCACCATCATTTGACCACGCAGGACGAAATGAGTTTACACTATTATTAGTAAATTTAGTCATTTCCCCATTATCCACATTTACTATATAAATTTGTGAAACTTCATTTTCATCACGTACATCTATTGCAATTTTTGTATCATCAGGGTTCCAACTAATACTGCAATCACCATACATACCTGAAACTATTTCTGTAACTTCTTTTGTTGTTTTATCCCAAATATATAATGCTAAGTCTGATATTGAAGAATTAAACCTTGCAAATGCAATCTTATTTCCATCATGCGACCATCGGGGATGAAAATCCCAGATAGAAGAGTTCGTGCTTGTGATTTGCTCAAGTGAAATAATTTCATATAATTGAGGCCAATCATTATCATTATCATCAGGCCTACAAGTATAAATACTAAATATTATACCGGCAATTATTATTACTTTTAGTTTTCTATATAATCTATGTTTTTGTTTCATAATTTATTTTTTAATTAATCAATATTATTTTTTTCAATTATTTTGGTTGTTACCCAGTAAACATCTCCAAAACCTCTAACAAAAAACAAATATTTCCCATCTGGAGATACCCATGGGAAACGTTCTATTTCATTCGTGTTTATATTCTCTCCCATATCTATTGGTTCGCTCCATTCATTATTTTCATCTTTATAACTAATATATAAATCGCAAGCATCATATCCTTTCCCACTTGCTTTTCGATCAGATGAAAAAATAATATAAGATTCATCAGGGCTTACATAAGGAGTCCAGTTTACAGCAGAACAATTGAATTTCTCATCCATTAATATTGCTTCACTCCAGGTTTCTCCATTAAATGTAGAAACACATAATTGAAACTCTTTGCTCTGTTCTTCCAGTTTACCGGTATAATAAATATTACCGTTAGCTACCTGGCATCCATAAAGTTGCCACTTCTTGCTATTGGGAGGAAAATCAAGCAATTTTGCAGTACTCCATCCATCATTTTCTCTTTCAACATACCAGAAATCAAGATTTAATGACCCATCTTTTCTTTTCTCTTTTCTTCCTGAATGAAATATGAGCTTATCCCAACCTGAAGAAAAAAACGGATTCCCATCTTTTAATTCATTCGTTGATACAAATTTGACAGGCGGCTCCCAAAATTCTTTTACCTGGCGCATATACATTATTACATGTTCTCCATCGTTATAATAAGACCAAAAAAGTTCACTCCCATCTTTTGAGAAAATAGCCGGAGAGTGCTCCAATTTATCAGTTGAAACAATTCCGGGTGCAAAAATTTCAGGAATTAATCCTGGCTCCCTCTGACCTAGTGTAAAGATTGCTAATTTACCAAACTAATTTCAGCCCTATTTTCCTTTTTACTTCGTTAAAATTATTAACCGTAACTACGGCTATGCTTGCAAATTTTGCCTTGTAAAAAGAAAAATATTATCCGAAATTTCAG
>DAOVYZ010000339.1 GCA_030635365.1 Bacteroidales bacterium | reverse complement strand
TATTTGGAGATTTCCAAGAATAGCAGCCCAGAATGGAGGAGAAGGTGGTGCAGGGGCATTCTTAATTGCATGGATTGTTTTTCTTTTTCTATGGAGTATCCCTTTAATTATAGCTGAGTATACTTTAGGAAGAAAATACAGATTAGGAGTTGTTGGAGTATTTAAAAAGGCATTAGGAGGAAAATTCACATGGATGGGTACTTTTGTGGCATTTGTTTCAACTGCAATAACATTTTTTTATACAGTAATTGTAGGATGGTGCATTTACTATTTTGTTCATACCTTATTTAACAAATTGCCATTAACTACAGAAGCTGCAATGGAAATATGGAATACTTACCAGAACAGTAACTGGCCCTTTCTTTTTCATGCTTTGGCAGTAGGCATGGGGGCATTGGTAATTTGGAAAGGTGTAAGTTCTATTGAGAAAGTTAATAAAATACTAATACCTACTTTACTTGTCATAGTCCTTTTATCGGTAATTAGGGCATTAACATTACCCGGTGCATGGGAAGGAGTAAGTTATTTATTTACACCACAGTGGAGTCAGTTGGCAAAACCTAAAATATGGCTTGAGGCACTTACACAAAACGCATGGGATACAGGAGCCGGGTGGGGCTTATTTATTACCTATGCTGCTTATATGAAAAAAGAACACGGTACTGTAAAAAATGCATTTATTACGGGTATAGGTAATAATACTGTATCACTGTTATCGGCTTTAATGATTTTTGGGACAGTATTTGCTATTCTTCGTTCTGAAATGGCAATGACCCAGGCAGAGGTACTGGAAGTTATGAAAACCAGCGGGCCTGCATCAACAGGATTAACCTTTATATGGATGCCACAACTATTTGCCCGAATGATGTTTGGTAACCCACTTTCAATATTATTTTTTTTGGGATTAACATTCGCAGGATTTTCATCATTAATAGCTCAACTAGAGTTGCCAACAAGAGTATTTGTTGATTCCGGTATGAAACGTCCTAAAGCAATAATATTGGTAGTCGCTCTTGTCTATTTATTTGGAATACCTTCAGCTCATAGTCTGAATTTTTTAAGTAACCAGGATTATGTTTGGGGAATAGCCTTAATGATTTCAGGAGCATTTGTGGCTTTTGCAATTATACGGCATGGTATAAGAGAAATAAGAACCAAGGACTTACTTTCTGATGATAATGATTGGAGGTTAGGTAAATGGTGGGAAATTGTTATTAAATATTTTGTTCCTTTTGCTGCAATAATTTTATTATTATGGTGGTTGTCACTTTCGGCCTTTGTTTATGCACCGGATGATTGGTATAATCCATTCAATGTATTTAGTGTAATGACATGCCTTTTACAATGGTTAATAATGTTATTTATATTTATTGCATTTAATCAAAAGATAACACGAAAAATGCCATAAACTGATAATCAAGTGTCAGTCAAGGATGTTAGTTTAGGTGAAGTTACCTGTAAAGGTTAGTATCTTTATCTTTTCCCTTGTGAGGGGGTGTCCGAAGGACGGGGGTGGAATTGGACTCGTCTCAAAACGGGATTTCCCGAATTACAACCCTCTACCTATCACACATTCATGCAATTTACTTCCCCGTTAAAAATGGGACAGGCTGTTTTTGCATGAACTTTTTCATGACCGAAGGGAGTAATAATGCGGGTTAAATTGGTTTCAAATCCAGGCAGAAAATGGACTTATTGGTGAAATTGATTATGAACAAACTAAGGATGGAGTTATTGTATGCAAAGATGGTTTTTGAGAAATAACTTTTTCTGGCGAAGAATTGTTGGAATTGGCATCTAATTTTGATGTTAAAGCGAAGTTAGCGGTAAACTATCAATCAAAATACACGTGTAAATAGTTCCTGGTTAATACGTAAACGTAGAATTTTCTTCGTATCTTTGCACGTATAGATTAATATAAAAAGTAAGTGTTATGAATACTAAACTAACATTAACAATAGAGCAAAGCATAATTGAAAAGGCAAAGCAATATGCAAAAGGGAAAGGACGCAGTTTGTCTGATATTGTAGAAAATTATTTAAAAGTAATTACTAAAGAAAATGATAAGCGAAAAGCAGAAATAGCCCCTATTGCCAGTTCATTAAGAGGCTCTTTTAAAGCACCTCTTAGCTTTGATTATAAAAAAGAATTAATAAAAAAATTATCAGAAAAGTATTTGTAAAATGGATAATGCACTAATAGATACGGATGTAATCCTTGATTTCTTTTTTGATAGGCAGCCTTTTTCAGAATATGCAACGAGAATTTTCTCTCTTTGTGAATCAAAAAAACTTAAGGGTTTTGTAACACCGGTAATTTATAGTAATGTTTATTATTTACTAAGACAAACAGCAAAGCATGAAAAAGTGATAGATAAATTGAATCAACTGTTGCTGATTACAGAAGTACTTCCAATGGATAAGGAAGTTGTAAGAAATGCATTGAATTCTGGTTTTAAGGATTTTGAAGATGCATTACAGAATTTTTCAGCAACAAAATATAGAGATATTGATGTAATATTAACAAGAAACCTAAAAGATTTTAAGAAAAGTAAAATTGGAGTATTAACACCCGAAACATATCTAAAAACAAAGACCGCCAGCTGCTAACACTTGGTTCAAGGGCAAGTATGTTGAGTATTAATGTAATGTCAAAAGATAATAAAAACTCATTTGTGGATATAATACATCAATTACCATATTAATGTTTATTAAAATGGAATCATGTTTTGGTAAAGCAGATTCAAGACTTTCTTTATTTTTTTCAATTTCAGCAACTATGTTTGATATAGCCTTAACTCCCATGGCTTGATCTGCTTTAACCATTCTCCATTCATTTAACCTTAGTGTCATGTCAATTACAAAATGTCGTGACTTTCTGTTTTCAAAACCTGTCAGGATTTTGAATCCTGACAGGTTTATAGATTAATTCATGCTTGACTTAACACTAGTGCAAGTAATACAGCAAAAACTACCGAGAATACTTCAATAATTATTTTAGCCACATATTGTTTTTGCAATGTAAAATGGATTTTTTTACCCATGATAGTTGGTATTTATTTTTTGAGCTTATACAAAGTTAATAAATTATGATACTATTTTTCACAGAAGATTTATGTTTTTAAAAATCCCATCTGAAGAGTATGCTTGATAAATCATTTTTTTGTAGTTTTATATTTATTAAATAATAAAAATATTACGCCATGAAAACAAAACTGTTGATTGTTTTATCGGTTATAAGCTTACATGTTTTTGGGCAAGAGTTTGCACAAGAAATAAACATAGATTCTTTGGATATATATACTCCGGAAGGTTATGCCATTTTGGATAGTTCTTTTGGGGATTTAAATCGTGATGAATATAAGGATTTATTGATTGTTTTTAATAGAGTCGATGAATCTGATATTTCTGATGTAATTGATAATCCTGCAGATAGGCCATTATTGATCTATACTGGGAATGAGGATGGTATTTTAAATTTAGCTGCACGCAGTGATAAAGTTGTATTGTGTGTGGACTGTGGTGGTGTATGGGGAGATCCTTACGAAGGAATGGTTATTAAAAAAGGGTATTTTACTTTAGAACATTACGGAGGGAGTAATTGGCGCTGGACAAGATACATAACATTTAAGTATTCGGAAGAGGACGCAAAGTGGTACTTACATAAAGATGGGGGAGATTCTTACCATAGTGGTGACCCTGAGAATGTCGAAACTATTCTGAAAACTGTAAAAGATTTTGGAATTGTTGAATTTGAAAAGTTTGAATATTAATACAAATTAATTTTACTCGTAATTAAAATTTAGATAGAAAATGACTTTATTTTCAAAATTATTTAAAACAGATAAATCTGATAAATCAAAAAAAACTGAAAGAATTCGTAAAGTAAGAAAGGAAAAGAAGATAAGTGAGAATTTGAATATTGATGATTGTATAAAATTTGCAAATGAAAATCCTGTTTGTTTTTTAGCAACTGTCGATGAAGATCAACCTCGTGTCCGTGCATTGGGATTTTGGTTTGCAGACAAAACAGGCTTTTATTTTCAATCGGGTACTGTAAAAAGATTAGTTGGGCAACTTGAAAAGAATAAAAAGACAGAAGTTTGTTTTTACCACCACGATGATATGGTTGGTACCATGATGCGCATAACTGGTGAAATAGAATTTATTAATAATTTTAAGTTAAAGGAGAGAGTATTGGAAGAAAGGCCATTTCTTAAAAGCTTTGGACTAACGATTCAAGATCCTAACTTGATTATTTTTAGGATACCACATGGTAAAGCACATTTCTGGACCATGGAAAATAATTTGAAACCTAAAGAGTATATTGAATTTTAGATAAAATTAAATAGGAATGTCCAAAAAGTCTTGTTGTTGTCTATATTTTTGCTTCGCAAGAGAACTTCTCTCATGACCGTAGGGAATAATAGGTCGATAAACCTGTCTGCCATTAGCTACAGTGTACCCACATCTCTGTAAAGTGTTTATGATGAACACCGGACAAAATTAACGATTTTATATTTATGACTATCCGTTTGTTTACC
>DAOVYZ010000300.1 GCA_030635365.1 Bacteroidales bacterium | reverse complement strand
TTTTGATGTTTTGCAGGTTTAGGATTTTATGTTTTGAGTATTGGGTATTAATTGATATTTGTATATTGTCTTTTGATGCTTAATCAATAGAATTAAATTGATAAATATTTAATCCACCTTTACTACATAAACTTGCCCCGATCTATAATCAATTACCTTAACTTTTTCCCCTTTCTCTATATAGCCTATTTCTGATTTAGCATCATAAGTTTCATCTTCAATTTCAACTTTTCCACTAGGGCGCAATGTAGTAAATGCAATACCGGTCTTTCCGATCAGGTCTTTTTGCTTATTTTCAACACCAATAAATCCTTCTTCCTTCTTTTGAGTCGAGTTTAAAACTATCCACGAAAAAGCATTTGATGTAAGAGCTTTTTTACTTAAATACAGCGACAATATTAATGACAGAAGAATAGATATAGAAACTATCATTAATGATTTTAGAACACTCCCTATTGCTTCTGCACCATGAAATTCAAACTCGAATATTATATTATCAACCATACTTAAAACCAAGCCTGTTAAGGTCAACATAATTCCACTAATACCTGCAATACCAAAACCTGGAATAACAAATATCTCCACAGTAATTAAAATAAGCCCAATAACAAAAATTACCATTTCCCAGTTTTCAGCAAGTCCTTCCAGATATAAGGGGGCAAAATATAAAACAGCTCCAACAATTGCAGCACCTAAAGCAAAACCAATACCCGGACTTTGTAATTCAAAATATATTCCTCCCACAATAAGCATAATCAATACACCCTGAATAACCGGACTCATAAGAAAGGCAATTAGATTGTCCAGTTTTGTAGGTTTATACTGTTTCAGTTCATAGTTTTCAATCTCTGCATGTTCTAATAATTCTTTAATATTTTCTACAATGGCTTCGCAATAATTATTTTCTAAAGCTTCGCTTGCGGTAAAAGCAACAATTTTTCCTGTATCAGAAACTCCTTCAATGTAAATTCTGGGATCGACCATAGCTTCGGCAATTAATGGGTCACGGCGCCATTTTAATATAGTGTCATTTCCGTTTATAATAGTATCCTTTCCATGAGCTTCAGCAGTAGCACGCATTGTTGAACGCATATACGACTGGTATTTTTCAGGCATTATTTTTCCTGATTGGTCAACTACAGAGGCAGAACCTATTTAGCCCCTGTTTTCATATATATATTATCAGCAGCTATTGATATTAACGCCCCTGCTGATGCGGCATTATTTGTAATATAGGCATATACAGGAATTGTACTGTCTAATATTTTTGTTCTGATGGAATCGGCCATATTAACCATGCCTCCATAGGTATTCACGTTAATTACAATATAGTCAGCATTTGCATTTCTGGCTTCTTCAAATCCTTTTTGTGTTAAACGCCACATACCGGGATCAATGTCTTTATTTATATCAAATGTAAAAACTGTAATTTTTGTAGTGTCCTTTACAGGCATTTCTTCTTGCTGTGCCGACAAATTGCTAAAAAGTGACATGCATAAAATGCAAGAAATTATTGATAGAAAACTTTTCATATTTATAGTTATTTTATAATCTGCACTAATTTCTAAATTATTATTGAAATTCACCAACATATTTTAAAAATAGTTCTAAACCTTTCTTTTTACCGGAATCAAATTGAAAGTCAATATTTCGGGAAAGGTAATCTTTAGGGTCAATGTAATTTGGTAAATACGAGAAATCATATTCTTCGATCATGTTATTAATTGATGAGATTCCCATATCTAACGCATTATTAAATTCCTTGATAAATGTTTTATCAATATTTTTATTTGCTACCCATGCTGCAAATACAAATGGAAGTTGAGTAAATTTTATCCATTCTTCAGCCAAGTCATAAACATAAGGGAAGTTTTTTTCAGCCCACAATGCTTTATCTCCAATTATTACAGTCGCTTCGTTTATATTAATTCTATTTTCAAAGCCATTTGTAGTATCAACCCATTTTACCTTAATATTCCAGAATTTTTTTGCAAGTATTCGTGTTAACATTACCGATGATCTGGATTGATAATCAAGATTTATAATATCAATTTTATTGAGAGGTTTGAATGAACCAAGTATCACTGACCTAACGGGTGCAGATGCCCCAATGCAATAATCAGATACTATTTCCGAGTATTTGAGTTTAGGAATAATTGCCACAGGAACTAATCCAATATCTACAATATTATCTAAAAGTTTCTGTGCACAAACCGATGGGATATCTTTAGAAAGTTCAATTTGATTCAGGATTTTGCTATTCTTAATTCCATATATAAATGGTAATGTATTTGTGTATGATACTGCAGATATTTTAATTTTTGTCATTTTATTATGCTATTAGTAAACAAATATACAATTGCCCCCATTATTATAATAGTAAAATAAATTGTTTTTGTTTAATTTGCAGTTGAATTATTTAAGAAATTCTTAGTGTAAAATTCTTGTAAATAAACATAATTATGAGCATTACAACCTTAACAGCCATATCCCCGATTGATGGCCGGTATAGAAATAAAGTTGATAAACTTGGAGATTATTTTTCAGAATTTGGATTGATTAATTATAGGGTGCTGGTTGAAATGGAATATTTCATTGCGTTGTGTGAGCTTCCTTTACCTCAACTAAAGGATTTTGAACAGAAATGTTTTTGCGATCTAAGAAATGTTTATAAAAACTTTGATAGTGATGATGCCCGCAGAATAAAAGATATAGAAAAAGTAACAAATCATGATGTAAAGGCTGTTGAGTATTTTATTAAAGAAAAATTTGATGAGTTAAAGTTAGAGGAATACAAAGAATTTATTCATTTTGGATTAACCTCACAGGATATTAATAATACAGCAACACCTTATTCTTTTAAAGATGCTGTTGAGAAAGTTTATTATCCGGTGTTAAATGATCTGATAGAAAAATTAAAATCGTTAGCTGATGAATGGAGTTCCATTCCAATGTTAGCACGAACACATGGGCAACCGGCATCACCAACACGATTAGGCAAAGAGATTGAGGTTTTTATTGAAAGACTTGAAAAGCAAATTGAGCAATTGAAATCAATTCCATATTCGGCTAAATTTGGTGGTGCAACAGGTAACTTTAATGCTCATCATGTAGCATATCCTGATATTGATTGGAACCAATTTGGGAATCATTTTGTGAATAATATCTTAAAATTAAATCGTTCATGCCCAACTACACAGATTGAACATTATGACAATATAGCAGCCGCATTTGATGCGATGAAGCGAATTAATACAATTTTAATTGATTTAGCACGTGATTTTTGGACCTATATATCCATGAATTATTTTAAACAAAAAATAAAAAAGGGTGAGATAGGGTCATCTGCAATGCCACACAAAGTGAATCCGATAGATTTTGAAAATGCTGAGGGTAACTTTGGAATAGCAAATGCAATTTATGAACATTTATCTGTTAAACTTCCTATATCCAGATTACAAAGAGACTTAACTGATTCTACAGTACTAAGGAATATTGGTGTTCCTGTTGCACACACAATAATTGCATTTAAATCATTGCTAAAAGGCTTAGGCAAAGTAATTGTTAATGAAGATGCGATAAACAATGACTTAAAAGAAAACTGGGCAGTAGTAGCTGAAGCTATACAAACTATTCTCCGACGGGAAGGGTATCCAAAACCATACGAAACTTTACTGGATTTAACACGAACAGGTGATAAAATTACTAAAGAAAGTATATATAAAT
Source organism: Bacteroidales bacterium (assembly GCA_030635365.1). Lineage (GTDB taxonomy): Bacteria > Bacteroidota > Bacteroidia > Bacteroidales > UBA12077 > UBA12077. Next base: position 1,282 of record DAOVYZ010000300.1, on the reverse strand, counting down.
TTATCGATAATTTGAATCTATCAAATGAAGTGAAAAATGAGTTAAAGAATATAACTCCACATAATTATACAGGGGTTTAATACAATCTCTGAAAATCAGTGAATTTATATTACCTTTGATTTAAACCTAAGGTTATAGTGTATGAAGAAACTTTTGTCAATATTGAGATATTTAATTCCTTATTGGCTTAAATCTTTTTCGAGTATTCTATTTAATTTGATTGCAGCTGTTTTTTCGGTGATATCTCTTACCATGGTTATTCCATTCTTGGGTTTGTTATTTTCTAGTCAGAAATTCGCCAGTAAGTCAATAGCTTTTGAATTTGCAGCAGAATCTATAAGGCATAATTTTAATTATTATCTTGGGAAAGTTGTTATTGAAAAAGGGCAGGCAGAAGCACTGCTATTTATTGTTTTGGGAGTACTCATTTTCACACTCTGTAAAAACATTTTCACGTTTTTGGGAAGGTCTAATATTATCAAGGTAAGGATCAATATTGTTAAGGATATTCGAAATGACTTAATGGATAAAATATTAAATTTTGATTTGAGTTATTTTTCCAAAGAAAAACGAGGAGACATTATCTCAAAAATGATAGTTGATGTTAAAGAGGTAGAAGCATCAATAATATCCTCTCTGGAGGTGTTTTTCAAGGATCCTATTCTTATAGTTGTTTATTTATATGTTTTATTCTTTATGAGTTTAAAACTAACTTTAATAGTGCTTTTTGTATTTCCTGTTTCTGCATTTATAATAGGGCTTATTGGAAAATCATTAAAAAAACAAACAATACGCGGACAACAACGCATGGGGGATTTAGTTGCAATGCTTGAAGAAGTTTTGGTGGGAATAAAAATTGTTAAAGCTTCAAATGCAGAGGGGCTTATTAAGCAAAGGTTTGGTAAATTGAATGATTATTATAGTAACGTATTTAGAAAAGTGTGGACCAGAAGAGTATTAGCAAATCCTATAAGTGAAATAATATCTACTATAACAATACTTTTTATTATCTGGTATGGAGGGAAAATGATATTATCAAAAAGTGGGGAATTAACACCAACTGTTTTTATAGGATATCTTGCAGTATTTTCCCAAGTAATTAAACCTGCCAGGTCGATTACAAATGGGTATTATAATATTATTAAAGGATTGGCATCTATTGAAAGAATAGATACCATATTATTACACCAGTATAAAATTACCCAGAAACCTGACGCCATTAAAATAACAAATTTTGAAAAAAACATAGAGTATAAAGATGTAAATTTTCAATATGAAAATT
>DAOVYZ010000124.1 GCA_030635365.1 Bacteroidales bacterium | reverse complement strand
GATGAAAAACAAAACTATTATAATTCTTATGAACAAACTCCGACTGGCTAAATTCTTTTTTTAGTATAAAATATAAATTAAGTATCTCTCTGTTTTGCTCATAATGATTGAGTGTTGTATTGTTTATTCTTTGTATTGATGTGTATAATGAACCTGCCATAAAAATGACCAAAATACCTATAACAAGGGTTACTATGATTTCAACTAATGTAAAACTTTTTATTTTTTTCACTTTTAAAACTTATTTTTCTATCATTAGTTCTTTTTTTACAACCAGGCTTTTCCCTCTTTTATCTTTAACTTCAACTGTAACTAAAACCATATCTTTATATGATTTATATTGACGGACTTCTTTTATTATATCAAGGTTATCCATTGAGATATTTTCATTGACAAATAAATTATTTTGTCTTGTATATACCATAACATCTTCGGAAACTAATGCAGCTTTAATTTTTAAACTATTGTTTGAATTCTTGCCAATATTCAAAAATACAGCTAAGGATAAAATAAATACAGAAGAAATAATAACCATTGCTACAATAACCTCGACAAGCGTTGATGCATTTATTTTTGATATTAGTTTATCCATTTAATTATTTTTTGGTTAACCATATCGTCAATTATAATAGGCCCGGCAAATTCTTTATTAAGGGTTACTCTATTTATGGTACTGTTCAAAAGATGGTTCTCATAGATTGATGAAGCAGTTTTTAAGAAAAATTTCTCTGCACATAATGAGCCTGTTATTTTTCCTTTTGATTGCACTGCGCCGGATGAATAAACAATACCTTCTACTGTTGATTTGTTATCTAATTTTATTTTAGGATCTTCCTTGCCATTGCCACTTGCATCAAGTAAAATACCCCCGGAAATTAACGTATTATTGCCTATATTAACAAAAGCATTTTCATCAGATTTTGTACAATAAAGTCCTACGAAACTAGGATACTCCAACAAACAATTATCCCGGATATCAATGCTTTGTGACGCAAAAACCTGAATACATCCTGAAAATCCGCTCTCAATAATGATACTTGGTGCAAAAACAATTACATTTTTTGCGATGGCATTTCCGGGAATAAGCAATGTTGCATCGGAGTGAATAATTACATTTCCTATGACGGGAATTCTTGGAAATCCTGATTGAATATCAGTTAGAAGGAGTAGAGTTTTATTTTGAAATGAATTATTTATTTCTTTAATATTTCTGATTTCTGAGAGAAACAAAATACTATCAGTTTTAGGATAGTTTTTTGATAAGTAAGGCTCTAACCATTTATCAAGTAAGTAGTTTCTTGCAGGGAGTTTGGAACTGCTAATCTTTATTTCACCATAAACCAGTTCTTTGTTTTTATACCCCTGCCCTTCAATGTAGGCTCTTTTAATTCCTAACTTGGGTAAATAGCAATTACCAACAAGTTTTGTACTTCCACTTATTGAAAGATATTTTTTCTTATCAGCTAAGTACAGTGCATATTGATCTTTTTGAAAAAAATCATCACCTGTAATTGCCATTTTTTGAAAACTATAATGTTTATTTTGAGCTTTTGCAAATATCAAATCATATGCACCCCAGTGTTTTCTTGTAACATTTATATTTTGATTTTCCGGTTCGCCTTCTATGCGCCATGGAGTTGCTGTATTGTAATTAAATGCATTTGGATCTTTGCAAAATACATTAATAGCTGAGTTAACATTGGCTATAACCTGGCCTCTCAGTAATTGTTGATCGATAAAAAAGTTGTAGAAATAAGTATATAAAATGAAGAACCCGGCTGTAAGTGCAATCAGGAATGACAAGAATACTGCATAATATAAAGCACCGGATTTGAGCATTAATTTTCTTCAGTTTCTACTATTTCGGGGGTTTTATTTTCTTCTTTACTTTTTTCTTTAGTTTTTCTTTTTCGATTTTTTTTATCTTTCTTATTTTTTGAATTGAAAAAAGATTTTTCCTCCGTTATTGCTCCTTTTTTAAAATAGCTTATTTGTTTGGTAGTATCTTTATAAATTATTTGTTTCCCATGCTTTAAGCCATTTTCGTATTCCTCATGTAATTGTTTTTTCCCATTCGCCATATAAATTATAAGAGCTCCATTTAACTGCCCATTTTCCCATTCTGTATGTTGAATCAATTTCCCTTCTATTGTCCATCTTTTCCACACTCCGTTTCGCAGTCCATTACTAAATAATCCCTCTTCAATAAGGTTATTATGCAAATCGAATACATTGTATTTACCATGCAATAAATAACCGGAATATCCACCAATATTAGATTTAAGTTCGTCGGTGTAATACCAGAAATATTCCAACTCATTGCTGGTTTCTACTTCTTTGGGTGTAATCATTATTTCACACTTAACCGTAGAGTCAGGATAATTAAGTATTACCAGTCTTTGTTCCAAATCTTTAATATTTTTCTTTTGGGCAAACAAGGCTACTCCGGGTAAAAGAAATAAAATGTACAGTAGTTTTTTTAATATGTTCATCGTATTGCTTATTTCAGTATAGTTTTTTCTTCTTCTTTGTATTTTACAATAATTGAATCAGGATAATAATGCATTATTATCACTCCTTTTCTTTCTTCTCCAATGTTCATAAGGCATTTTGAATTATCTATTTCTACAAGAATTGTTATTTTTTCTGAAGATTCGTTTGTTATTATCCCTCCATATTTAATATTAGGCCATCTGGTTGCCTGTGTTCTTCTGCGCCTTGTATTAACTCTTCTTGACTGATTGGTTTGCTCATTCTGTTTTTTTATGGCATCTCTTTTAACTGTCCGGTTTTTTAAAAACGGATCGGTATAATTTACTAATAAATCATATTCAAACTCTTCGGGTTTAATCGTTAATGTATCTGCTTTTATTTGCCTGTAATTTACATATTCATTCGTATTTCTGGCTCCCCAAAATATTTTGTAAAAGATATAACCCCAAAGCAGGATTACTACGGGGATTAATATATATGTAAGCTTTTTATTTCGCATTCTTTAATGTAAGTTTCCTACGTTCTGAGTAAGTACTGGTATTACCTGCCCTATCTATAGCAATTACCTTCCAGTAATAATCTTTTGTTTCTGTTATCGAAATCTTCCATTTATATTCTTTTACTGTACAATCCTCCTCCAATTTATCTGTTGTAAAAGTTGTATCAGAAGCTATTAGTATTCTATCTGTTATATCTGAGCCACCATCATCGTCCCTGTCCCAGGTAAAAGTAATTTCCCCTGTTGTAGATTCATAATTGTCTACAGGATTCGATAACGAAGGAACTCCCGGGCTTGTAGTATCAATAATAAATGTCTTAGGTTTATATATTGATACAGAATTATCATTAGATGCTCGAACTCCCCATGAATACTTGCCTTCATTTAAAACAGTGTCAAGATTAGTTGTAAAAAGATCTTCATCTATAACAATATCTCCACTATCCCATTCATCCAATTTAACACGCAATGTATACTCATTTGCGATATCTATTTTTCTCCATTGAAAATTAATGTTTAAATTACTTAATGCAGCATCATTTAATGGGAATAGTAAAGAAACACTTTGATTGGCTAATGTCAACGTACTATCTATTTTAAGGGAAAAGACCGTATATCCTGTTTCACTAGAACCATTAAATGCTTTTACTCTCCACTGGTAACTCCCAGGATTGAGTTGATGCTCAAACATATTTGTTGTAACATTAGTATCCAATTCTAATTTCAGGATATCATCAAATGTTGGACTTACAATCTGAAGATTATATTTTAAAGCATCATCTACTTCTTCCCACCAAAATGTATGTGTGAGAATATCAGTTTCCATAAGGTCTGCAGGAGCTAATAATACAACAGTCTCATCCTCGATATCTTCTTCAAAGATATCTGAACAGGCATATACCACAATGCCTATTAACATTAATATGGTAAATAGATTTTTATTCATTTCTATTTAGTTTTATATTTTGAATATATATTTCTAATAATAACTCTGTACGCTTTGTCTTTATATTCTTTGTCGTAAAAAAACGGGTAGACGAAACCCGCCCGAGATTATATTCGTTTTCAATAAGGTAAAGCAGTTTAACCAATTTCTTAAACCCCCCTTGTATACGTACAATATGTGTCTCGACCAGATAATCCTTTTCATTAAAAGTATGCCTTGCGGGTAACTCCCTGAAATTGATATTTTGTTGTTGGCAATAATGGCTCACTTCATCGATAATTAAATCTTGAATATCTACTTTGGTTTCCAGACTAGTGCCAACAATATCATCAATCTGATTAAGCCTGGCTGAAAGCTTACTTATAAGTTCAGGTGCATTATCAACCTGTCCTATTTTTGATTTTAAATCTTTACAAATTCGTTTTAATTGAAATGTTTTTTTAACAGCTAGTGAATACGAAAGAATTAATAACAGGACAAATACTGTCAACAAGTATAGTATTTTAGTTTTGTATGGTTTATCCTTAAGCATATTACTTTATACTTAGCATTAATTCAAACTCTCCGGGATCGGTTATTTTTTCCTGAAGTAAGCTTTTTATTTCTACGTTGTCAGTCCAGTCATAGGATTCCAATTCAACAATCCACTGATTTAGAACAGTACTTCTTAAATATGTTCCTTTTAGGTTTAATTCTCTAATGTTAAAATATATTGCCTCGTTAGCTTTCATTTGTTTCTCAAGAGGGTATACATTTAAATCGGTTAAAACAATACTTTTTGGCACCGATGCTGCAATCCGGTCAGCATAATAGGATGTAATTGATTTGCTTAAAAAACCTTTATCTCCTAAAAATGATTCTTTAAATGTTATTTCTTTTCTTAAAGTATCTAACCGGGAAATTAAACCAATATTCTGGGTATACATTGAGTTTAATTCATTGCGCTTACTGTCATACCGCATATAAAACATATAATTTATTAGAAGTACCAGGAACATAATTATTAAAATAGCCCAACCGCTTTTAATAAATAATTGTTTGTAAAGAAAATTCTCTTTTTCGGCAGCAAGTATATTGATAGATTGGTTTGTTTCTTCAATAAAGAAATCTATTCCTGATGCAAACGCAATAATAAATTCTGAAGTAATAAATTCTTCACCTAATGAGTATGATTCATATTGGGGTTCCTTAATCTTTTTTACTTCAGCAATATTATCTAATACATTTATTTGGTAATTATAAGCATAAAATTGATTTTTAAAATCATCGGATATTCCTATAATATTTTTAATTGCAAATGCACCCAGATAAACGTTTAAAATCATAAAGCCTTGGTCTTTCAATGACTGAAAAATGGGGTTAAGAATGTCTTTACGAACTGCAGCAATATATTTTTCCGTATCGTTTAATATCCATTCCTGTGTGTAAAAATCATCTTCTGAGGCATTAGGTAATAAGTATTCAATATCTCTTTTTTCTTCAACAATAGTTGCTTTTTTTGACAGGACCTGTTTGCTGTCAAAAGTGAGAACTAATGGAATATTTTTATCGCACTTTTCTGTAAAAGCTTCTAAAGATTCAAATTTTAGTTCTTTTTCTTCAAACTCGATTTTGTCTTTTTCCTTATATAAAAGTACTGCCCGGAAAATAGTTGTACCATCCGACTCATGGTTAATGTGTAAACCATAAACCTTATTTCCTTTTATAAAGTCGCTATTTAGTATTTTTTCCAGCAATGCTTAATTAATAATTGTTGGTTTAATAAATATGTTAAGTTTAGTTTTAGAATCTTCATTTGTTTTACTACTAAAAAACCATTTTAAAATAGGAATTCTGGATAATATAGGAAATCCACTTCCTGAATCATTCTTTCGTTTTTCTTCTAATCCCCCTAATAAAACCATATCCTGGTTCTTTACCCGAATAGTTGAAACAAATTCCCTATTTACTTTTCCAAATGGCCCTTCATCACCTACTCTATCTGTAAAATCCGCTTGCGTAACCTTTAAATCTAAAGTTATTTGATTATCTCCGGATACTATAGGCAAAATTTCTATGTCTAAACTAGCGTCCATTTCTTTGTAGATCGAAGAATTGGAAACAATAGGACTTTGATTGCCAACATATTGCTGTAAGTTTTCTTTGTAATATTCAATATTCCCAATGCTAAGAGTAGCTTTATGCCCGTTTAATGTTGAAAGTTTCGGTGTACTTTCAACATCCAAAATTCCTTCTTCCTCCAAAGCTTTTAATGTCATATAAAAATCGGGGGATACATTACCCAGGTTAATGGACCCAAAACCATCAAATTTAGCTATTAAATCGTTTATTGCATCTGCACTCATAGTGTAATCAACAGCTGGAAAAACTTGTTGTGAAGTTGTGGGTGGTGTACCCGTACCGGCCTGTATTCCTGTTGAAACTTTATAAGTTTTGGATACGTTTATAATGATAACCTCTATCATAATAACAGGTACAGGTTTATCAATTTCGCGAATAAAGGCTTGAACTTTATCCAATTTATATGAGGGCCCTCCCAGGAAAATGCTATTTAATTCTATAAAATCCTGAAATTCTATACCTTCAATTAATTTCTCAGGAAGCAGTTGCTTTAAGGAATCAATTGTTCTATGCTGTAATTGCACTATTCTCCAATCTCGTAATTCTTCAATATTATTATTTCCTATCAGGTATATTTCATTTTTTTTGCTAAATGTTTCAGATGAACCACTAAAGAGATATTCTAAAAATTCATCGTATGAAATTCCTACTACATTTAATGATACATTATCTCCGGCAACAGGGGCAATAGAAGTGTTTGTTGCTGAAGTATTAGCAGTGCGCGAGTTAGGATTATTTGTTCGCGAATTTCTTGGAGTAGATGAAGTTGAAGAAGATCCACTTCCTTTGCCTGAATGAATAAAATAATTAATTCCTAAGCGATTTGAAACAAGTTTTACCAAATCATATTTAGGTACATTAATTGCGTATATGTTAATACTATCTTTACTCACAGCATCCAATTGTACTCCCTGCTCGCGCAAAAACGAGAAATCTTTCATAGATGGCTTGGAGTAATTGGCAACCTGAACCGGTTTTGTTTCTTTCCTTCCTGCATCTAATACTTCTTTATATAACACGTAAAAACCATCATCTGTTTTTTTCATGCTTAATCCATTTGTAAAAGCAAATTTTTCTAAAGCATTTTCAAATGGCATTTGTTTAATAAATCCGTATACCGAATTACTTTGAACTCCCGGGTCGAGAATAACATTTATACCTGTTAAATCGGTAATTTCTTTTACAGCTTTCTTTAAATCAATATTGGTATACTCAAGCGTTAACAGATTTGTGTTAAAATCATAAAACACCTGATTTTTCCTATCTGCAATTACTGGTTGTGATGGCCCCACAGTAATGATATTTCCTATAAATCTATATTCAAGTTTGTATTTTGTTTGAAGAAAAATTAGGACATCTTTTACCTGAACACCACTAAAATTATTGACAACATTAAAATTAAGCTGTGGGTCCACATCAATATTTACTCCTGCATTATTAGCTAATGATCGGAATAGTTCCTGAATAGAAACATCGGTTACAGAAATATTTACTTCGGTATTTAATGCAGGAATTTCGTTACTTAATTTATAGATTTTTTCCTTTATTGCATTATACAAGCTATCTTCCTGTGAAAATCCTAATATAGGGAAAAATAGGAGTAAGGCTAGTATATATGTTTTATACGTTTTTTTACTAATCATTTTATATAGTTTTCAAAAGGATATCAAATTTAGTTAATTTTTATATATCAATACTATAATTCGATTATCGTGAAATTGTATTTTAAATTCTAATCATAAATAGCTATTCTTCATTTTCATTATTCGATAATAATTAAACATTGATCATTTTTATGTTGCATTGCTTAGAATCGGATATACTTCTTCAATTGCTGTTTTGCCTTCGGCAAACAGATCATAGGCTTGATCCGGTAAAAGTCTTATATTTTTTTCTTTTATAAAATCAGAATTTAATTCATTATGTTTTATTTTTTCAGCCAGTTCATTATCAATGGGCAAAATTTCATAAATTGCTGTCCTGCCTTTATATCCTGTGTAATAACAATTTTCACAACCTGCTGCTTTATAGTTTTTTGTTATTTTATAGGGTACGTTAAAATTAGTAGGTAGCAGATTCTTTTCAAATTTAATTTCTTCTTTACATTCAGGGCATAATAACCTTACCAATCGTTGTGCAACCGATAAAATCAATGTTCCCGATACCAGGAATGGCGGTACTCCCATATCTATTAACCTCGAAATGGTTCCCCAGGCAGAATTGGTATGTATTGTCGATAATACCAAATGACCGGTAAGAGCTGCACGTGTTGCCATTTGGGCTGTTTCGGGATCGCGAATCTCTCCTAGCATTATTATATCAGGGTCTTGCCTTAAAAAAGTACGCAGAGCACGGGCAAATGTTAATCCTATACTTTCTTTGAGTTGCACCTGGTTAATTC
>DAOVYZ010000213.1 GCA_030635365.1 Bacteroidales bacterium | reverse complement strand
TTAAAGTAGGCATTGGCACTTCATGACCGCCTTTTTAGCATATGAGTATTTATGTTGGAATAACAAATGTGATAGAAACAACAAAAGCAAGAAGCAATGCGATCATAACCATCATAGGATAACGGGTTGCTTTTTTAATATTCTGTTTCATTTTTATATCATCAGCCATGAATAAACTGATTTCATAAAGAACAGAATCAAGATTTCCACTAACTTCACCAATTTGTATTGAATTGGTATATAAGACCGAAAATACATTCGGATGTTTTTTTAACGCATTTGAAAAACTGCTGCCCATCTCTATTTCTGCAGTTACAGACTTTAAAACTTTTTGCAGGTTTTCGTCACTGGTTTGTTCATGTAAAGAATGTAGCGCTTCTAATAAAGGGACGCCGGCTTTTATCAAAGAATGGAGCTGTTTTGTGAATATAAGAATATTATTGGGTTTTACTTTTAATTTGAATGAGAAATTTGGTTGAAACATACCACCCTTCTTTCGTAAAGAAAGTGGAGTATAGTTCAATTTTGATAATCTTGAGGCAGCTTCTTTTTTACTTCCGGCTTCAAGATTTCCAACAACCAGTTCACCTGTTTTGTTTAATGCTCTGTAACTAAATTGTCCCATAAAAATATATTATCTTATTTGTTTTTGCATAGTTTACTAATTCAATTTACCTTAAATCAAGAAACATGCCCGGTATTTTTTGCTGCTTATGTATTCGGCATCTATTTAATTATTATTAACTTAATTGCTAATTTATTAATGAATTATGTGATGAATGTTGGCAAAAACTTAATAAGCAAATAAATTAACTAGTGATGGTCCGAAATTCAATAATTAATATCGAAAACCGATAATCGAATAACCATTTAAGAAGTATTTATAAATATCTTCGGATTCAGAAAAATTCATAACTTCTTATTCTAATATTAGTTCGACTAAAATGAAATTAGTTTTGGGTTCGACTCCGCTCGCCCAACCGTGTTTAACTTAACAGTTGCCTGAGCGAAGTCGAAGGCTGAATTGTGGTAAAATGAAAACAATTTATTATATATAACGGATTGTGGTATTTCTATATGAAAAATCGAAGAATTAATAACCACAAATTAGTAAGATATTCCTCAAAAATCTAAAATCGTTGTTCCTTGTTCGAAATTCAAAGAATGATATACGAACATCGATTAACGAATAACCATCTAAGGGATATTTTTTTGAGATTCCTATATATTTAAATAAAAAGGCTAATATACCATCGAAGAACTAATTCTCCGTACATTATATAAAATATCATCCCAAAAATCAGGTAGGGTCCAAAAGGTAAATAAGCGTCTTTTTTTTGCAGACGAGTTATAATTAAAATGGAAAATATGACAGCTGCGAGGACAAAACCGAAAAATATTGCCACAAATGCATCCCAGTATCCTATTATAAATCCTATAAGTACTGAAAGTTTTATATCACCCATTCCGAATGTTTCTTTTTTGTATATTTTGGTTGTAACCATTCTTAATACGTACATACCACTTCCAGCTAATATAGCATAATACAAACGTGGTAATGCTTCTAATTTTTCACTATACCCGAAGTAAAATAAAACAATAACAAAACTAATAATTATTAAAATATCAGGAAGTATATAATTTTTAAAATCAATTACAATTAGGCATAATAAAGTCATCCCCAGCAGAGAAAAGACTATAAACTGCAGAATATCTATAGAATAATATGCGATACCTATTAACATCAATCCAGTTAATAATTCTATGAGTGGATATTGAATGGATATATTTGTTTTACAATGTGAACACTTACCAAACAAAAAGATATAACTTAAAAGTGGAATGTTTTCATACCATTTCAGATTTTCAGAACAATTGGGACAATTAGAAGCAGGTTTAATTAAAGATATAGATTTTGGGATTCTGTAAATAACAACATTTAAGAAACTGCCGAATAAAAGCCCAACAATAAATATAATTGATATATTAGCATAATCGAGTTTATCTATCACAAAGAATTATGCTCGTCTGAATAATGCTTCAACATGAGCTAAAAGAATATTATTATCAAATGGTTTTGTTAAAAAGTCATCCCCGCCATGTTCCAAACTTTTTAAATGACTAACTTTATCATCCAAAGCAGTTAAAACTATAACAGGCAAATTTTCAAGATTTTGATCTTTTCTTACATTTTTTAATACTTCAAATCCGTCCATTACCGGCATCATTAAATCCAGAATCATCAGATCAGGTTTATCAGTTTCCATCATTTTAAGAGCTACCTGTCCATTTGATGCTTCATCGACTTCATAAAATCCTTCATTTAACAAAATTCTTGTTATAAGTTTACGCATGATTAAATCATCTTCAACAACCAATATTTTATTTTTTTGATCGCTTTTTACTTTAACTTTTTTGCGGTGTTGCGGAAAATGCTGCGCTATTTCTTCTTTACTAAGATTATCAGGTTGAGAAATGTTTGCTTCGATTGATACTTCATGTTTGTCAGAAAGAGAAATAACTCTTGATATTTCAATAAAGTCTGTTGATCCATTTGCAATAAATTCTAATGCAGTATGTGTAAAAGGTTTAAAACCATGTTTAATTGCCACTGCTTCAATTTCGTTTGTAGTACTTCCCTGCATTATTTTTTCTTTTACGATTTTATCGAGTATTAAAATTTCATATAACCCTATTCTTCCCTTATAACCGGTAAAATCACAATTTTGACAACCCTTGGCTTTGTAAAATTTTTTCTCAATCTTATAACTTGCAAATAATGACTCCAGGTTTTTTTCGACAATATCCGGTTCTTTTTCTTCACGACATTGCGGACACAATTTACGTACCAATCTTTGTGCTATAATTGCTGATAATGCTGATCCTACTTTATACCTGTCAACTCCAATATCTACCAACCTGGTAATTGTTTCAACCGCCGAATTAGTATGTAAAGTACTTAAAACCAGATGACCAGTTAATGACGCTTGAATCGAAATCTCGGCTGTTTCTTGATCTCTGATTTCTCCCACAAGGATTACATCTGGATCCTGTCTTAAAAAAGATCTTAAAGCAGAAGCAAAGGTCACACCGGCTTTCTCATTAACCTGAACCTGGTTAATCCCTTCCATCATGTATTCAATAGGATCTTCCACTGTAAGAATATTTGTGGTCACAGATTTTATTTTACTTAAAGCAGAATATAATGTAGTTGTTTTTCCGGAACCTGTTGGACCGGTAGCAAGAATAATACCCTGTTTTAAACTCAATACTTCATTTAGTTTCTTAAGATTTTCTCCTGTGATACCTAATTTTTCAAATGGCACATTTGCTTTTCTATTATCTAAAATCCTGATAACAGCTTTTTCGCCAAATGTTGTTGGTAAAATTGATACACGTAAATCAATAGCAATATTGCCTTTCTTAACCTTTGCTTTACCGTCCTGGGGTTTGCGGGATTCTGCTATATCTAAATTCGAAATAATTTTTATTCTTGAGAGTAATGGCGGCGCTGCATATTTCGGCACATCCATGATTTTTTTCAAAATACCATCTATTCTGCAACGGATAATAACTTTCTTTTCAGTCGGTTCAATATGAATATCTGATGCTTCATTTTCAATGGCATCGTTCAAGATTGAATTTACCAAGCGAACGATGGGTGCATCACTTTTGCGGCTTTCTAATTCCTGTGTTTTTGAAGAAGATTCTTCTTCAACTGCAAGATTATCTCCATCTTTAGAATCTGATATTTTATCAGCCAGATTATCTATAAATCTGTCCGGGTTATAATATTCATTTATCTTTTCAACAATCTGTGATTTGTTGGCTATAGTTGTATGTACCATTTTAGCTGAAAGATAAGAGACATCTTTTTCGGCTTCCAGGTTAAGAGGATCAAAAACAGCAATGGTGATAAAATCTGTTTCTAATTTGTACGGAAATATAAGATATTTTTTGCAGATTTCTTCCGGAACAATTTCAATAGCTTTTTTATCTATCATAACTTCTTCAAGATTTATATACGGTATACTGAACGTTTTTTCAAGTAATTTACCTAAATCTGCCTGCTGAATAATACCCTGTCCAACAACTTTTTCAGACAAATATTCCTGCATACCGGCAACATTTGCGCGACGAAGCTCATCAATAGTTGCTTCATTTGCAATATTATTTTTTACCAATACTTTTGCCAGCCATTCATCTTTAAAAGCTGTCATATTTTCCCCAACACAATTTCTGCAAGTCCTGTATACAGAAAGGAATTTGTTAATTCATGATTTTATTATATCAATATATAACTATTTTCGTAATATTTTTATTTTTCTTTACAAATAATAATAAATTTTATCAACGAAAAGTATTAATTATTATATAGTTGTTACATTTATTTTGTCAATACAATATAATTTTGAAGTTCTTCAAATAAACAATAATTACATAAATTTTTCAAGGAAGTATTTATGAATTACATTATTTCCTGTTAATTCAGGATGAAATGAACAGACTAGTACCGAATTATTTTGAACCATAATGTTATCATCTTTATATTTAGCTAATACATCGCAATCAGAACCATAGTTAACAATTTTAGGTGCGCGAATAAATACTGCTTCAAATTTTATTAATCTATTATTTAACTCAATGTTTACTTTATCTACAAATGATTCCTTTTGCCGGCCATATGCATTTCTATTTACTTCAATATTTATTAGGCCAAGTGGACTATAATTAATCGAATCGACTTTTGTTGCCAAGACTATCATTCCAGCGCATGTACCCATAATAGGAGAATTAATACTATATTCTTTTATGGCATCTTCTAAATCAAGTTTATCGAATAGATTCAAAAATGTAGTCGATTCACCTCCGGGAATAATTAAGGCATCAGTTTTTTTTAATTCATCTGGAGTACGTATAATTTTTGTATCATACCCCATCGAGTCAATCATTTCTTTGTGTTTACTGAAGCCACCCTGTATCCCAAGAACACCAACAACCATTTATTACCAACCTCGTGTCTGAAGCAATTCTTCGGCCGGAATTTTAGCGATATCTAATCCTTTCATGGCATCACCAAGGCCTTCACTTGCTTTGGAAACTATATCAGGATTATCAAAATGGGTAGTAGCCATTACTATTGCTTTAGCTCTTTCTTCAGGATCCTCAGATTTAAATATGCCGGAACCGACAAATACCGTTTCAGCTCCTAATTGCATCATTAAAGAAGCGTCAGCCGGCGTCGCTATTCCTCCAGCAGCAAAATTTGGTACTGGCAATTTGCCGTTTTCTTTAATATACAACACAAGCTCTAAGGGGCTTCCATTACTTTTTGCATAACTAACTAATTCATCATGCCCCAAAGTTGTAATTTTCTTAATAGCTGATTGAACCATTCGCATATGCCTAACAGCTTCAACGATATTTCCTGAACCTGCTTCTCCTTTGGTTCGAATAAGCGCAGCGCCTTCGGCAATTCTTCTCAATGCTTCTCCCAAATCTGTACACCCACAAACAAATGGTACTTTAAAATCATGTTTCCAAATATGATTTGCTTCATCGGCAGGTGTTAGTACCTCACTCTCATCAATAAAATCTACTCCAAGTGATTGCAGTACCTGGGCTTCTGCAAAATGACCAATTCTGCATTTTGCCATAACCGGAATTGAAACCATTTTCTGAATTTCTTTAATCATTTTAGGATTTGACATTCGTGCTATTCCACCATCTTCCCGAATGTCAGCAGGGATTCTTTCTAACGCCATAACGGAGACAGCTCCGGCATTTTCAGCAATTTTGGCTTGTTCAGCATTCGTTACATCCATAATGACGCCGCCCTTTAATTGCTCCGCAAATCCCACTTTAACTAAATCAAAATGTTTATTTTCTGCCATCTTAATATCTCCAATATCTATACATTATTTTTTTTTGCATTTGGTGTCTAAATTTAAATCCAATAACTTACATATTTCAATATAGTCTTATTTTAAAAATTAACTAATCTTCTTTTTATTTCCTGCATAGTTTCAGGTATCGTTTTTGTAAATCCATGAATAAAAGTATTTGCCAGTTTAAATTGAGCTAATGGACCTCCAAAAAAAATATTGTTTACTTTTGCAGATTCTCCATATTTTTTAAGTTTCGGATATTTATTTTCCGGTTCATTTTTAAATTCATTCATTTTAAATAGATCAAGTTTTGGTCTGTATCCTGTGGCAAAAATCAAATGATTAAATTCCTGTTTTTCACCGTTATTAAGTGTAATGGAATTACCATCAACTTCTACAATTGTTGTATTTGATTTATACCTAATCAGTTCCATTTTTATTAATTCCAATAAATAACTTTCCGAGACGCCCCTAATATGACACAAAT
>DAOVYZ010000173.1 GCA_030635365.1 Bacteroidales bacterium | reverse complement strand
TAAAATATTATAAACCCT
Organism: Bacteroidales bacterium; assembly: GCA_030635365.1. Lineage (GTDB taxonomy): Bacteria > Bacteroidota > Bacteroidia > Bacteroidales > UBA12077 > UBA12077. Next base: position 7,356 of record DAOVYZ010000173.1, on the reverse strand, counting down.
GAAAGGCATATTCATAAAAAACATATTTCTTCCTCTATTCGATTTCATTTTTATTTTCCTAAGTTTCTACTTCATTAAACCAATTTGGGAAAATTATAAATTTCAGGGCAACGGGCAATATCCTGATGAATTTTTACGATATGCTGTACCAAGTTATATCTTGATTTGGATAATTAGTATTTGGTTTAACAGGGGATATTCAAAAAATATAAAAATAAAAAACTTACTAAAAGGAATAAGCATTGGCACAGTCATAATCTTATTCATTTATGCCCTATTACCTGAGAATTTAAGGTTTTCAAGAGCACTTATTCTGTTTGGAAGTATTTCCTCCCTGATTATTACGTTGTTTAATCGCTCAGTTGCACATTTAATCAATTTTTTACCCCACAAATTTAGAAGAAACAAAAAAATTAAGATCGCTATTATTGGATTACAAAATGAAATTACCCGAGTAAAACAAATTATCTTAAATGCTCAAATTAATACTGATACTATTGAAAGTATTGCACCATCTGAAGAAACTCAGTCTGATTATCACATAGCTAATTTGAATCAACTAAATGAATTAATTGGAATTCATAAAATCGATGAAATTATCTTTTGTGCAAAAAATCTTCCATCAAATCAAATTATTAATACAATGTTCTGGCTGTCCGATTTAAATGTAAACTTTAAAATTGCACAACCGGAAACTTTTGCAATTATAGGGAGTAACTCTATTGAAACAGCAGGTGAACTTTATACAATTGAGATTAACTTAATTACGAAAGAAAATAATATTAGAAATAAAAGAGTTTTTGATATTACATTATCAACTTTACTGCTAACAACTAGTCCTTTAATATTTCTTTTCTCGAAAATACCTTTTAAACTAATAAACAATTCTATGAATGTTTTGTTAGGATTTAAAACCTGGGTAGGATATTCTAAGAAAAGTAACGTTAGTACAAACCAACTTCCAAAAATAAAAGAAGGAATATTAACTCCACTTGACTTAGGATCAAAGAAAGAAATTTCAGATTCTTTCATAAGGCACTCAAATATGGTATATGCTAAAAATTATACCGTATTAAATGACGCAAAAATTCTACTAAAGGGTTTTAAACACATTGGTAGATAATTCTATCATTAGTTGAAATAGTATTTAACCAAGTTAAATTTATTTAATATGGCAAAAGTTGAGATTCTGCTTCCGGCAATGGGTGAAGGTATAATTGAAGCTACTATCACAAAGTGGTTAGTTGAAGTTGGAGATAAAATTGAAGAAGGCCAATCAATTGTAGAAGTTGCAACTGACAAGGTTGATTCAGAAATTCCATCTCCTGAAGACGGAGTAATAGATAAATTATTATTTGATGAGAACGATATACCTAAAATCGGGGACACAATTGCTATTATAAATACTAATGGGATAGATACAGAAAAAGGCTATACAAAAAACAAAGAAGTAATAAATGACAATAAAGAATCGGAGAAGATTCCTAAAACAGAAGATCCTGTTACATATAAAACAAAAATATCTGATCAAAATATAATAATTGGCTCGAAGACCCCCGGAGGTAAATTTCTATCGCCATTAGTAAGAAAAATTGCAGAAGAGGAGAATCTTTCATTAACTGAAATTGATGGTTTAAATGGAAGCGGGAATACTGGCCGTATTACTAAAAAAGATATCCTTAGTTATATAAATACACGAACAAATTCTGGTGTTCAATCACCAACTCAACAACAAGCTCAAGGAGATAATTCTTTACAGTCAGAGCGTGAATCCAGAATTAGTAATGACCAATTATATAATGGTAAATACGAAATTGTAAAGATGGATCGAATGCGCAAATTGATTGCAGAACATATGGTCCAATCGAAACAAATTTCACCTCACGTTACATCATTTATTGAAACAGATGTTACAAATCTGGTAAATTGGAGAAACAAAAACAAAGTTAAGTTTTTGGAAAAAGAGAATACCCGGCTTACATTCACACCATTGTTCATTGAAGCAGTAGTAAAAGCCCTTAAAGATTTTCCTATGATAAATGTTTCAGTTGATGGAGATAAAATCATTAAAAAGAAAAATATTAATATTGGAGTAGCAACTGCACTTCCATCAGGCAATTTAATTGTACCAGTAATTAAAGATACAGATCGCTTGAATTTAATAGGAATTGCTGATAAAGTTAATGATTTGGCTTCAAGAGCTCGCAATAATAAACTAAAGCCAGATGAAGTTCAAGGAGGAACTTTTACCATTACAAACTTTGGAACATTTGGAAATACAACAGGAACACCTATAATTAATCAACCACAGGTAGCCATTTTAGGAGTTGGGGCAATTATTAAAAAACCTGCTATTATTGAAACTGAAACCGGAGATGCAATTGCCATAAGACACATGATGATATTATCTTTAGCGTATGACCATAGAGTAATTGATGGGGCATTAGGTGGAATGTTTCTAAAGCGGATTTCCGATCATCTTCAAAACTTTGATATTAAAAGAAACTCATAGATTCCCTAGTAAAAAACATCAGTAACAAACTGGTGTTTTGATTATTAAATAGCCCTACCCTTTTGAAAATTCACATTAATTGTTACTTTTGTTCTTCCTTGTTATAAATTTATTTGCTATGAAAAAGTTTCTAATAGCCATATTTATTGTATTATCTGCATACTCTGCGACTCTTTGTCAATCAAAGCAAGATTTGAAAAGAGCCTATATTAACGGTGAATTTTCATTATTGTACGAAGAATATAGAGAAGCTCTTTTATTTTTTCTTGAATTACATGATGCAGGAAGACGAGATGCTAATATAAAACATAGAATAGGGTTTTGTTATCTTAATATCTCAAATCAAAAAGATAAAGCAATACCATATCTGATAGATGCCATTGATAATATCTCTGAAAACTATCATCAGGGATATTACACCGAAAGAAAAGCTCCAATTGAAACATGCTTATATCTTGGCATGGCATATAGGGTTAACAATAAATTACCTGAAGCTATTAAAGCGTTTAATAAATATAAAGAGTTGCTTGATCCATCAAATGAGAAGCAAAATAAAATAGTTAATGCCGAAATTACTGCTTGTAATAATGCCCTGGAATTAACCAAAACACCAACAAGTATCATTGAATCAAATTTAGGCAGAAACATAAACAATCAATTTAATAACATACGCCCTTTAGTTTCGGAAGATGAAGAAACTATTGTTTTTGTAAGTGAATTGCGATTTTATGATGGTATTTTTTCTTCAAAAAAGCGAGATGGATTTTGGTTACCTGCAAGAAATATCTCATTAAATTTTAATTCTGAAAAACCTTTGAACCCTGTATATCTGACTAAAGGAGGTAATATACTGTATTTAGTCAGGAATGATAACGATGACTTTAATATTTATACCAGCCGTTTTGACAATGGAATTTGGACTCAGCTTGAAAAATTAAATAGTAACATAAATACTGATGCAGCTGAAATTCATGCTTGTATTACTGATGATGGGATAACTTTATACTTTACCAGTAACCGTGAAGGAGGCTTTGGGGGATTTGATATTTATAAATCAGTAATTGATGCAGAAGGAAACTGGGGAATTCCGGTTAATTTGGGACCCACAATAAACAGCAGCTTTGACGAAGCAACACCGTTTATTTCTGAGGATGGAAAAACATTATATTTTTCATCTCAAGGGCACTTTAACATTGGGGGTTTTGATATTTTTGTTGCAAACAAAAAAGGTAGTAGTTGGGGGAAACCTAAAAATCTTGGCTTTCCATTTAATACTACTGATGATGACTTATTCTTTTTCCCATTAAAAAACGGGAAAATTGCATATTACTCAAAATACAAAGAACGAGGATACGGAGACAATGATATTTACCGAATCCAAATTTTTGAGCAGGAAAATATTCCTGAAACTAAAAAAGAACTAAACTCTCAAAACTCAGAAAAAAATACTAATTAATCTGTCTATAAAGTCAACCATTTTTTGAATTAAAGCACCAAATAACAAAAAACAAATGACAAATAAATCCCAAAAACCAATGTCCAAAATCTCAAATCTTGTAAATACTAAACTGATAATTAGAAGTTTGGGTCATTAGGATTTGGATATTGTATATTATTTGTAATTTGGTGCTTGATATTTGGAATTTCATTTTCAGCTTATTTGTATCACTTTATTTTTAATCTTTATCGCCTAAAAATCAGGTCTGGACAAATATTTATTGAAGATAATATTCCCATGCATAAAATTTTCATTATTTTTATTTAATTTCGTATGGTTTTAATAAACAATATATGAAAAGAATAATTATACTTTTACTAATTAGCATTTTATATATATCCAAATCATATACACAAGAATATTATGAACTTGAAGAACTATTCTTAGATGCAGATTCATGGTTTTTTCATGAAGATTATCAAGAAGCCCTACCTTTATTTTTAAAAGTTCTTGAAGCAGATTCTTTAAATTACAATGTAATGTATAAAATTGGCTTTTGTTACCTTCATATAGATGGACAAAAAGCAAAATCTATCCCATACCTTGAAAATGCCATAAAAAGAACTACCCCGAATTATAGAAACAATAATTACGTTGAAGACTTAGCACCTGTTGATGCTCTTTTTTATTTGGGAAATGCCTATCTGGTTAATAATAGAATTGATGAAGCTATTGATGCTTATACCGGTTTTCAGAATGCTATAGAAAGAACAAAGAAATTAGCCAATAAAGATATTTACGATACTGATTATTTGGTTAGGCAATTTGATGCTTGCCGAAATGCTCTACAATTTCAATATAAACCGGTCAATTTCCTGGCAAGGAATGTAGGTAATAAAATAAATACAAGATTCAATGAATATAATGCTGTTGTGTCTGGTGATGGATCAACATTAGTATTTACTGCATCGCTCCAATTTTACGATGCTATCTTTTATTCAAAAAAAGAAAATGGGCAATGGAGCTACCCTATCAACCTAATGGGCCAATTAGGAATTGACGATAATAGTGCTACTACCGGTTTATCATATGACGGTACTGAATTGTATATATACCGCGATGATAATATGGATGGTAATATTTATGTAAGTTTTTTAAATGATGGAATCTGGTCTAAAGTTAAAAAACTGGGAGAAAATATTAATACCAAATATTGGGAAGCACATGCATCCCTTTCCCCTGATAATAATAAACTTTACTTTGTGAGCAATAGGGAAGGACGTTATGACGATCTTGATATTTATGTATCAGAAAGATTAACTGACACTACGTGGGGAGAACCAATGAACCTAGGTGGCATTATTAATACCCAGTGGAACGAAAATAGCCCTTTCCTTACACCTGATGGGAAAAGACTCTTTTTTAGCTCCGAAGGGCATAAAGGCATGGGTGGCTATGATATATATTATTCTGATTTAGAAGACGGAAAATGGACCGAACCGGTAAATGTCGGTTATCCCATTAACACTACAGATAATGATATATTCTTTGTTCCATTTGAAAACGGAAATTTCGCATATTGTTCACAATTCTCAAAAAAGGGATATGGTGGCCAGGATATTTACCAGTTCCATTTATTTGACCTGCCAGGTTACAATAATTTCCTCGTAGAAGGTATTGTTGAAATGGACAACGAAGTTGATAGAAACAAAATTGACTTTAAAATTAATATTATTGATAAAGAAAATAATGACACTCTAACAGTTCTAAAACCGGACGAAAACTCTATAAATTTACAGCTTAGAACACCACTTGGAAAAAATCACCTGGTTTATGAAAGTATATTAGACCAAAAAGAAGGACAACAATTTTATATTTCATCACCTTATGATATAAAAGAAGTATTCTTAAAATCTATTCATAAACAAGAATCAGATGAAATAGCTTTAACTGATACACTCCCTAATATATCTCTTGAAAACAATTACTATTTCACAGATAACCAAAAAAATATTAAAATAAAACTATCTCTTGAAAAAGGTAATAAACTTTTGGTTGACACATACTATAAAGGAAAGTTAATAAACTCGGAAGAGTTTGAAATAACAAAAAATGATTTTGTTTATGAGTATAAACCACTATTAGGAGAAAGTAAAATTAAGTTTAAGCTTGTTGACAAAAATAATAATGTAAAAGCTGAAGAAGTTACTGTTTCTTATTTACCAAAAGATACTCAGGCAGAATTAAATATAGCCGAGAAGATAGTTGTATTAAACCCTGATGGAAGCAAAAATGTTAAAATAAAATTATCTGTAGAGAAAAAATCGAAACTTTTTGTAGAAACCTTTGTGGATGATAAGCTAATAAATACTGAAACCTTCAATATTAGGAAAGAAAGTTTTGTATACGAATTTGAACCTGAAGGTAACAAAACAAAACTCCATTTTAGGCTGGTTGACAAACATAATAACATAAAAACTGAAGAAATAATTATTTCTCATGCTCCAATTAAGAAAGAACTTGCAGATGTATTAAACGGTGTTAATACATTTAATAATAAAGGCCTTCAAACCATTTTAAGTTCTCCGGAAATTCAAAATGCAACTTCTAATGAAGAACTAATTAATAAGCTATACAGCCAGGCATCTTCATTAGGATTATCACAAGAAGAAGTGCAAATACTTATTGTTGCATTAGCAGCTAATTTAACTGACAATACACCGGAATTTATTACTGGTTTATTGGATATTGCAGAAGGAGGCTTAAAAACTGCCCTTGAATCTATTAATGCTAATAAAGGTGATTATAGCTCCAATATGGATGTGATAAATGAACTAAGATTAAAATCTAAAACCCACAATTATACAAATGATGATATTGTAGCTCTACTGGAAGAATATATCAAACAATCCAATATTCCTGTTAAAGAACTTATTGCTATAATACAGGGAATTTTAAAAATAAATATTCCCGGTATCTTAACTAATATTGATGCATCAGCAATTGATATCACTAATCTTGAAGAATTAAAGCAATACTTAACCGAAAAAGGAACATATTCTGAAAATGAATTAAATCAAATATTCGATTTATTAGATGCTATATTGCTTGTTAAATCTAGTGATAAAATTGATATTGAGCTTGCTAAGATATTAGAAGACTCGAAATCATTTGAGAAAACAAAACTACAGAACATTATAAGTTCCCCTGAACTAACAAAAACAAGTACATCAGAAGAATTAATAAACGAAATTTATGCTAAAGCTGAAGCTGAAGGATTATCACAAGAAGAAATTCAAGCACTTATAATCGCTTTAGCAATTAATTTTACTAATAATACACCTGAATTTATTAATGGTTTATTTGATATAGCTGAAGGAGGCCTGAAAGCTGTACTTAAATCAAT
>DAOVYZ010000167.1 GCA_030635365.1 Bacteroidales bacterium | reverse complement strand
TGGACTTGGGAAAAAATTAAATTTTTCAGAAAAGCGAATTGTTCCCGATACTTCAAAAACATTGCGTTATATCTGGGAACATGCACAAAAAGGTACTTTTGCGGCACCCGGCAATACAAAGGTTTTTTTTGAACTATGTAAGGCTGAGGAAGTTAAGTTAGACACTCCCTTTAAGGATGTTTCCGAAGTATTTAAGCAAAAAATGTTTTATGGCGACGACCGGTTGTTTGCAGTTAAAGTACAAAAGGTTATAAACCGAATGCAACATAAGGGAATTATAACGTATTTAGAAAGTCATTATAAAAAAACAAAATCATCCGAACGTCAAAAAGCAATTGAATATTATTTAGAGGATATGGTTTGTAATTCCTGTAATGGAGGTAAACTTAGACAGGAATCATTATCTGTACAAATTAATAATACGAATTATCAGGATGTGCAAAATATGAGTTTAGAGGATTTGGTCGACTTTTTTAATTCGTTGGATATAAAAAGCAATAAGAAAGAAATAATTAATAAAACAATTAAGGATCTAAACAAACAGTTGCTAACAATATGTAAATTAGGATTGGGTTATGTTTCTCTGAATAGAACAATGAGTACTTTATCAAGTGGAGAAATACAACGATTACTTATCTCTCAGCACGTTTCGTCTGATTTAACCGGATTAATGTATATTCTGGATGAACCTACAATCGGATTACATGAACGGGATACCAATCAGTTAATCGAAATAATTAGAAAACTTGCAAAAAAAAATAATTCGGTGTTGGTTATAGAACACGATGAGAATATTATTGAACAGGCTGATTATATTATAGAAATTGGACCCGGTGCCGGAGCAAACGGAGGCGAAATAGTATCGTTAGGAAATATACAAGATTTAAGAAATGATTCGAAATCATTAAAAACAAAGGTTGAGCAAAGATTACGAAATTCCTTAAAATTTGAAAATATTAAAGAGCATATCAATAATAAAACTGCTGAAAAACTTATTACTTTTAATAATTTGTCAAAGAATAATTTAAAAAATGTATCCGTTACTATTCCATTAAATAAATTAATTTGCATAAGTGGAGTATCAGGAGCTGGAAAATCTTCGTTAGTAGATTCTATTTATACTCAGGTAATACAACAATTAAATAATAATAACAAAACTTTAAAAGCTGAAAGTTTAAACTACATTCAGGATATTATATTGATTGATCCAAAACCTTTGGGAGCATCTTCACGCAGTAATACCGTTTCTTATATTGGTATTTTTGAACAGATAAGAGAATTGTATGCCAGTCAGCCTCATGCAATAGAACTGGGTTTGAATAAATCTTCATTTAGCTTAAATGTTTCTGGTGGGCGATGCGAGAAATGCAAAGGTACCGGATTTGAAGAAATAGATATGTATTTTTTAGATAATGAACGTATTGTTTGCGATGCATGTGAAGGGAAGATGTTTCATAATGACATACTTAAGGTGAAATATAATGATAAAAGTATTTCTCAGGTATTAAACATGTCTGTTCAGGAAGCTACTGATTTTTTTGTTAAAAGTTTTCCTAAAATTTCAGATGGGCTCGATTTATTAAATAATTTTGGATTGGCCTATATTAAATTAGGACAATCAACAACTACTTTCTCAGGAGGAGAGTCGCAACGCATTAAGCTGATCTCTGAGTTGCTTAACAGTAAGAAAAAGAACACATTATTTATATTTGATGAACCTACCACCGGGCTTCATTATTTCGATATTCAGAATTTATTAAGTTTATTTCAAAAGCTTATAGATAGCGGTCATACAATAATGACAATTGAGCATAATATTCATGTACTATCACAAGCAAACTATATTATAGATTTGGGCCCCGAAGGTGGCAACAGAGGTGGTGAAATACTCTACTGCGGAATAATGCAGAATTTCATAAAATGCAGGAATTCTTATACTGCCGATTATTTAAGACGATATTATGAAAAATATAATATTTGCTTTCAGGAAATGTATAGTACTTAAAATAAAATCAATCGAGTTTTTATACGAATGTACAGTTTGCAATGATTTGTAGATTTTTATTATGGTATTGGACAAATATTTTCGACATTACATACTCTTTTTTGATGCAATTATTAAAGCCCCATAAATGCTCGAAAGAAGCAAATTCTTTGAGTATTTTTAGATAGTATCAAATTAAAATTTCCTTTTTCTATTAAAGTTTTACATCTGAAAAAATAACAGTATTTCGACACATTCAATAAAGTAAATATTGTATTGAATAGTTGATTTACTAGTCAAAATATCTCATTAATAATATTAGCTGAAGTAATCAAACTTATTAAATATTGTTCATAATGAATGACTCATTAAAATTTAGCACGTCAAATGTTCAAAAAGGACTGGAAAATAGAATTGAGGCTATAAAAAATGTAGAGAGAATTTACAATATGCCTGAAAAAGTATTTGAAGAATGGAAAACAGAATCACTTTTAAAAAGTTTAAAGTACACATCACAAAATTCAGCTTTTTACAAAAAAAAGCTGGAAGCATTTAGTGGATTTGAATCTTTTGATTTACATGAATTTTCAAAGATTCCCTTTACTCTACGCTCCGAAATAAAAGAAAACTATCCTTTTGGTATGTTAGCAGCATCTATGGATGATATTGTTCGTTATGGCGAAAGTACTGGTACCAGTGATAAACCTATTGCTTCATATTATACTTTGGGCGAATGGATTGAAAATAATGCAACAGTAGCACTTTTTTTGAATGAAGTTTTAACAAAACAAGATATTGTAGCAGTTGCTGTTCCTTATGAATTGGCATTTGTTGCTCAGGATATAGATCGATCGCTTGAAATGTTGAATTGTACTATTATTTCGATTGGGGCACTTACACGTATTTGCCCTCCTGAAAGAATGATACAATTGTTTAAGGATATTAAAGTTACAACACTTATTTGTTCGGTTACTCGTGCAATTTATTTGTCGGATGTTGCTATTGAAATGGGTTTCGATCCATCAAAAGATTTCTCAATAAATAAAGTTATGTGTGTAGGTGAGGGTATGTCGAAGGCTAAAGAAGCATTGGTACGGAAATTATGGAATGCAGAAACATATTCGATGTATGGTATGACCGAAACAAATACTCTGGGAATGTTTTGTAAAGAACATAATCAACATCTGGTTGAAACAAAGGCACATTTTGAAGTAATAGATTCTGTTACTTATGAACCCTTGGGGTATGACACTTTTGGCGAATTGATAGTTACATCTTTAAATACTAAAGGAATACCTTTGATACGATATCGTACAGGAGATTTAGTAAAGATAAAATCTGAAAAATGTTCTTGCGGACTAACTTTTAAAACATTTGAACATTCAGGCAGATTAGATGATCATATTATAATAAAAAATAAAAAATATCCAATACTTCAGCTTGAGCAAATTATTATTGGACTAGGCGATACGAACTATTATACTTTAGAAGTAGTTGAAGATTCTTTAAAAATAGGGTTATGTAATTCTGCTGAAGTATTTAAAAAAGTAAATCAGCAAATTATTAATAAATTCAAAGAAACATATAATCTTTCTGTAACCGTATTTCCGGTTGAAAATGCTAAAGTTAAAGATATTATTCGAAATTCTTTGAAGCCTTGTATAAAAAGCGTTCTTGTTAATGGTTAAAGCAATGAGAATTGTTTCTATTCAAAATAAATGGAAAGAAAATTTTCGGGATAATTTTGAGCATGTGCTAAAATTAACAGAAAAAGCCTGTGCCGAAAATGCTCCGGATTTTGTCTGTTTACCTGAATTCTTTCTGGGGCCACCATGGTTTCTTCCCGGACAGGAAATGGCTAAAGGAATTACCGATGATACTATTCCAGGTAAAGTAACAAACGAATTTTCGAAATTGGCAAATAAATATAATACTTATATTATTTGTGGAACTATTATTGAAAAATATAAGGATACCTATTTTAATACCTCCGTATTTATTGATAATCAAGGAAATATAGCCGGAAAGTCGAATAAGGTACATACATTCGCAGGTGAAAAAATACATTGCTCGGCAGGAGATGAATTTAAAGTATATCCAACAAAATTTGGATTAGCAGGAATTGCTGTATGCTCTGATTTTTGGATTTTGGAGTGCCCAAGGATATTGTCGGTGAAAGGAGCAAAAATATTATTTGTTCCCGGAGGTGCATTGAAACAAAATGTGGCAGTAAATAGAGCTGTAATAATGGCTATGGCTTATCTGAATAATGTTATAATTGTTTCAACCAGTCCTTTAGGAAAAGCTGAAGGAATGAGAGGCGACAGAAAAGTTTCGTTAGAGTATGCTGGTCTGAGTATGATTACCAGTCCAACAGAAATTATTGCAGAGTCTAATCCTGAGAAAGAAGATGTTATTGTTGCAGATATTTCACAACAGTATCTTAATTCGTTCCGCAAGCCAAGTGAATTATCTAATGCCTGGAAGAATATTTCGAACCGGAATCCAATAAATTATAAGGATATTTTGTTGGATTACGCAGGAGCTACCGGAACTGTGAATGATGAGTTTAAAAACCGCAACAGTCCATAACAAAATGTAATCATTTTATATTATGAAAATTGCTTGTTTGCAGACTTCTGTCTTAAAAAATAAACAAGATGTTTTGAAGCATATTTTTTATGCACTTAAGGAAAGTTGTGAAATCTATTCGCCTGATTTTATTTTGTTGCCAAATAATTTTTTATCGTTATCGCAGGGAATAGTGTATACCAAACAAGACGTATCTGAGCTGTTCGAAATGTTTAGTAGTATAGCAAAGCAATTTAAAACTTATATAATAACAGGTACAATAAATTATTCAAACAGCGAACCGGCAAATGCTTATATAATTAATAATGAAGGCTTTGTTATAAATGGGGATTTTGTTTTTGAAGAAGACGCCTATGTTGTTTTTGATACAGAATTCGGAAAAATTGCGGTGGTATTAGAAGAAAATTTTTGGATTGTTGAAAATACAAGAATTTTTTGCTTAAAAGGAGCAGAAGTAATTTTTGTTCCGGGGGAACCATGGAACAAAGAAGTTGAAGTGAAAAAGGCATCTATTTGGGGCATTTCTGCTTTAAATTGTGTGTTAGTAGCTTATTGCAGCTATCGTTCAAAAAACACTGCAACAACTACAAAAAGTATTATAGCATCACCTTACGAAATAATTAAAGAATCAGAAGAATTAGAAAAATTATTATTTACTGAAATCGAAAATGATTTAATTCAATCAATACGAGAACCTGATTTAAGTTTAAAAAAGACATTGTGGTGGGTATTATATAATAGAAATCCAAAAATGTATCATGAATTAATTAATGCTAATCAACCAGTCGTAGAATGAAAAATAACGAAAATTCTATTTATTTAAAGGAATCAGATATTCCTCAACGATGGCTTAATTATATTCCTATTCTTCCTCAACCATTGCCTGAAGTAAGAAATACCGAAGGAATGCATCAGATTGAGAATATAAATAAAATAAGACCTAAAACTCTTGTTGAGCAAAATAACAGCAGCGATCTTTGGATAGATATTCCTCCGGAAGTTGTTGAGCGCTTAATTCAGGTTGGAAGACCAACGCCCTTGAGAAGAGCAGTGTTTTTGGAAAAATATTTGGATACACCGGCAAAAATCTATTTTAAACGTGAAGATACTCTCACTACGGGCAGTTTTAAGGTAAACTCGGCTATACCTCAATTGTATTATTGCAATAAGGAAGGCATTGAACAGGTAATTACCGAAACCGGAGCAGGACAATGGGGCATGGCAGTTACGTTGGCTTCAAAGTTTTTTTCGATAAAACCAAATATTTTTATGGCTCAATGTTCCCTTAAACAAAAGCCTTATCGGAAGTATTTTATGGAAATTTTGGGTGCAAAATTATATTCTTCGCCCAGCGAAAAAACACAGATCGGGAAAAAAATATTATTTCAGAATCCGAATCATCCCGGTTCAATAGGAACAGCAATAAGTGACGCAATAGAGGTGGCAATTAATAACCCTGAAATGGCTTATCTCTCAGGTAGTAATGTTACACATGTATTAATACATCAAAGTATTATTGGATTGGAATTAAAGCGACAAATGGAAATACTTGGAGAAAGCCCTGACGAACTAATTGCTTGTGTAAGTGGAGGAGGAAATCTTGGAGGATTACTTTTCCCGTTTTTACAACAAAAACTGGAACATAATAATCTAAAATTTATTGGTGCTGAATCAACAGCAGCACCCCGATTAACACAAGGAAAATATGCATATGATCAGTCTGATCTGGCAGGATATACTCCTTTGATTAAATCGTATACCATGGGACAGGATTTTATTCCTGACCCGGTACATATCGGGGGATTAAGGCAACATAACGGATCATCAACAATTGGGTTATTGCGACATTTAAATTTGTTGGATGCTGAGGTATACTCAGAAACGGAAGCTTTTGTTGCAGCAAAAACTTTTCTTGAAACGGAAGGTATTTTAATTGCCCCCGAATCGGCACATGCTGTAGCTTCTGTTATTAAATCGGCCATCATAGCAAAAAAGAAAAATATGAAAAAAAAAATTGTTTTTGTATTAAGTGGCAACGGATTTCTTGATTTAGAGGGCTTTAACGAAGTGCTGTTAAAAAATGAAAATGATATAGATAAGTTAAAATAAAGAATATTCACGTTTAAAACAACCTTATGAAACAAAATTTTGTTAAACTGGAAACTTATTTAGAAAAGTCGTCTCCATTATTTTTAGGTTATGATATTGACGATATTTTATTTGAGCAAATTGAGCAATTATCACCCGATAAGATTTTTTTTATTACAGATAACAGTTTGTTTAGTATACATGGAGCAACCTTATTTAAAAAATTGCAAAAACATTTTAATTCACATTTAATTTTGATGAATACAGGAGAGTTGTCTAAAAATATTTTTACACTACAATGTATTTGTGAAAAAATATTTCAGCATAAGGTTAGTAAAGATTCTCTTTTAATATCGTTTGGTGGAGGTGTTGTAGGTAATGTTGTAGGGTTGGCAGCAGCACTTATTTATAGAGGCATTCCTTTTATTGAAATTCCAACAACTTTCTTAGGACAAACGGATAGTGTTTTGAGTAACAAACAGGCAGTTAATTCATTGTACAGTAAAAATATGTTAGGTGTTTATTACGAGCCAAAAGTAATTATTAATGATATTAAATATTTGATTAGTGAGCCTTATCGTTATTTTAAAAGCGGATTGATTGAAAGTGTTAAAAATGGATTGATTTCTGATAAGACATTTTTGGATTGGATCTTGGAAAATGATAATTATCAAAATATACAAAAAGATATAGACTTATTATATGAGATGGTATATAAATCTATCCTTTCAAAAATTAACATTATAACAAAGGATCCCTCTGAGAAAAAACATTGTATGATTCTTGAATATGGACATACCTTTGGTCATGCTCTTGAAGCAATTGGGAATGGAACAATAACACATGGAGAAGCAATTTCAATTGGAATGGTGTTAGCAGCTCAGATAAGTAATAAAATGGGATATATGAGT
>DAOVYZ010000422.1 GCA_030635365.1 Bacteroidales bacterium | reverse complement strand
GAATAAAATTTGCTTATTATAATCAGGATTCAAAAGGAATAGGTGATCAGATAAGGTATTTAAAAAATGATATAAATGGGAATATATGGATTGGGACAAACGATGCTAGAATAAGTATGTATAATTACAAAACAGGTCGTTTTATTTATAATCCGGTTATCAATAGATATATTAGAAGTTTTGTAACAGCTTTAGATATTGACTCAAAAAATCAACTTTGGGTTGGTACAATGGAAGGATTAATTTATTATGATATTAATGAAGACAAAAGTCAGTTTTTAACTCAGATTGAAGGATTAAATGGTCGTGATATTTCTGCGCTTTATGTTGATACAAAAGATAGAGTTTGGGTTGGTATTAACAACAAAGGATTAAACGTTATTGAAGGCAAGAGCTTTAGAAAGATTGAATTCGATGGTATGGTAACTCCCAAATGTATGATTGAGGATAAAGATGGGAATATTTTAATTGGTACCCTTGCTAAAGGTATATTAGTTTGTGATGGAAATACAATTATTAAATCTATTACAGAAAATGATGGCTTGTTATCTAACTTAATAACTCAGCTTAATATTGACAATAAAAATAATGTATTTGTTGGGACTAGTAGAGGATTAAATAAAATAGATAAAGAAGGAAATATTCATGTTTTCACAGAAAAAACAGGGTTTACGGGGATTGAGGCAAAAGAAAATGCAACGTATAAAGACAAAGATGGTAATTTGTGGTTTGGGACCGTTAAAGGAGTAACCAAATATCAACCTAAATTGGATGTGGTTAGTGAATTTGAACCTATAACCCATATTTCGAGGCTTAGAGTTAATAATGAGGAGCGGGAGATGATTCCAAATCAAAAATTTGGATACCTAGAAAATACATTTATTTTTGATTATAATAGTATTTGTTTAAATAACCCGGATGCTGTTCAATACCAGATTATGTTGGAACCTGCAGATAAGGAATGGAGGCCCATAACTGAGAGAACAGAAGAAACTTATTCGTCCTTGGCTCCCGCCGAATATACTTTTAAGGTAAAAGCCCGGAATAGTGCCGGGATTTGGAATTCCGAGCCCATTACCTATAGTTTTACAATAAAGCCTCCATTTTATAAAACATGGTGGTTTATTTTATCTACAGTAATTTTGGGATTCCTGGTAATTATTTCATACATAAAAGTCAGGGAAAAGAATTTAGTTAGGGAAAAGAAAATTTTGGAAGAAAAGGTAGAAGAAAGAACCGCAGAAGTTGTTCAAAAAAGCTTGGAGTTAGAAAAGAAGAATAAAGATATTACAGATAGTATTCGTTATGCAAAACGAATACAAACTGCGGTGTTGCCTCCAGACATTACTTTTAAAGATACTTTTATCTTTTTCAGGCCTAAAGATATAGTTAGTGGAGATTTTTACTGGTTGGAAACAATAGGCAATAAGGAAATGATTGCTGCGGTAGATTGTACAGGGCATGGTGTTCCGGGGGCTTTTCTTTCAATATTAGGCCATAGTATGTTAACAAAGATAGTTAGAGAGTACGAGATATTAAAACCTGCTGAAATACTGGATCAATTGGATATTGAAATTATAAATGCCTTGCATCAAAAGAATGTTAAAGGAGAGAGAATTGTAAATGATGGAATGGATTTGGCATTAATATGCTACAATAAAGACACCCAAATACTTGAATTTGCCGGTGCATATAACCCTTTAATACGCGTTAGAAATGGAGAGTTGGAGGAGTTTAAAGGAGACCGGTTCCCTATTGGAATGACAAGTGTCCATAACAGTAAGAAATTTACTAATTGTGAGATGAAAGTTGAAAAAGGAGACAGCTTTTACATTTTCTCTGATGGTTATGCAGACCAATTTGGTGGAGATGAAGGAAGAAAATTTCGCAAGAAAAATATGAAGGACTTATTAGTAAACATACAGGATAAATCAATGAAAGAACAGGGAGAAGAACTAGAAAAATTTATATTAGACTGGATGAAAGATCATGACCAGATTGATGATATGGTGTTTATTGGAAGAAGATTTTAGAAAGAATAGGAAAATAAATATAAAAAAGCCTTTCTTTATTAAAGAAAGGCTTTGAATTGTATATAAGGTTTTTTATAAACTGTTCACGTGTAAAGTTAAACTTGACTTTAAGTTAGCCGCTTTATTTCTATGAATAATATTCTTCTTTGCTAACTTGTCAAGTAATGAAGAAACTTTTGGTAATAATTCTGTAGCTTCTTTTTTATCTTTCAATTCTCTTAACTTCTTAATCATATTACGAGTTGATCTTGCATAATACTTATTATGAAGTTTCAACTTTTCATTTTGTCTTGCTCTTTTCTCTGCTGACTTATGGTTTGACATAATTTCTTTATTAACTTATTTAAAAATTGTAGTCCGTAGGGGAATCGAACCCCTGTTACCAGGATGAAACCCTGGCGTCCTAACCCCTAGACGAACGGACCATGATTCAAGTCTGAAACTTGGTGGTGCAAAAGTAAATGATTTTTTTATTCTTGCAAATATTTTTTTAAAGAAATTTTAAAAAACTTGCATTTTATGATAAAATCATGAAAATGAGTAATTTTTGCTGATGATATCTAATCAAATTCCTTTATTTCAAAGTACCTTAATAAGTTTTCGAGTGGCAAAAAAAGAAAAAGAAATCGAAAGGGCAAAATTAATTGCTAAATTTTTAACAGTGAATTGGCAAATTTCTTAAGATCGATACCTGAGAAGTTTCCGCTACTCATTAATAATAGGTTTTTCTTTGAAAGTTTTGTTTGTTCAATAAAGTTTACTAATTCTTTTTGATCAGTAAATACGATTAACTTATCATTATTAAATGATTTTTTAACTTGTTCAATACTTATCGGTTCTAATTTCTTATGCTTAATTACATCAGGATTGAAATACACAACAGAAATATCTGCTTTATTCATTGATCCGGCATATTCGTTTAAAAAATCGGCATTTAAACTGCTAAATGTGTGTAGCTCCATTACAGCAAGAAGTGCTTTTTCAGGATATTGATCTTTAACAGCATTAACTGTAGCTTCTAACTTTGATGGTGAATGTGCAAAATCCCTGAAAATTTTTGTTGAGCCGTTTTCAGCAAGTACTTCCATTCGTTTTGCTGCTCCTTTAAATTCCGAAATGGCTTCGTAGAATTCATCATCAGTAATTCCAATTTTATTACACACTAGTTTTGCACCACTGATATTTTGTAAATTGTGATCTCCAAAAACATGTAATGGAATTTCAGAATCAGAATCAATTAGAAAGGTTTGATTATTATGTTTTGTGTAAGCATGGACATCATATCCTGTTTTTTCGATTTGATTTTGAGATTTCCTTATAATATCTTTTAGAACCGGGTCATTTTTGTAGTAATATATTGAACCATCTTTTTTGATTTTTTCGATAAAAATGCTGAATTGTTTTTTGTAGTTTTCAAATGTTGGGAAAACATTAATATGATCCCAGGCAATACCACTAATTAAAGCAATGTGTGGGTTGTAAAGATGAAATTTCGGACGAGGATCTATTGGTGAAGATAGATATTCGTCTCCTTCGAAAACAGCAATAGGCGCATCTTCCGATAAACTAACCATTGTCTCAAACCCTTCAATTTGTGCTCCAACCATATAATCAAAATCTTTATTATGATATTTACGAACTAGCAAAATCATAAGCGCGCCGGTTTTTCGGCCATGGCTTCCGCCAATTACTACACGAGTTTTATTTTTAGTTTGCTCGTACAAGTATTCGGGGTATGAGTATATTTT
>DAOVYZ010000328.1 GCA_030635365.1 Bacteroidales bacterium | reverse complement strand
GCCATCCCTTGAAAGTAAATTGATGGCTTCAAATGTTTCTCCGGTTCCGGGATGTACAGCTGATGAACCAATAGCTGAGAATATAGCCGAAAATATTAATATAGCAAGTGCAAAAATTCCAAATAGGGTAGCAGGGTGAGGCAATGCATTTCCTACTTTTTCAATTGTATTTAAAAATATACCGATACGTGTTCTTTCTTTTTTCATTTGGCTAATGTTTCATAATATTGTTAGAATTAATTCTTATGGAACAGATTATATCTTGATGTGCAAAAATAGAAAGTATTTATAAAAAGGCAAATTACTAACCCGCATTATTCATGCAAAAATAGCTTGTCCCGTTTTTAACGGGGAAGTAAATTGCATGAATGTATGATGGGTGGAGGGTTGCAATGCGTTCCGATAGTTTTGAACTCATACTGCAACGGAAATTTGTTGAAAACCAATAAAATCGGGAAGTTCTTTAATTTCTTCTTCAGTAAGCTCTTCGATACACAATTGTACTACTTCCTGTAAGTTTTTATACAATTCATCAAGTGTTGCTGCTTGGGTATGTGCTCCCGGTAAACCCGGGACAATACCAATATATT
Source organism: Bacteroidales bacterium (assembly GCA_030635365.1). GTDB lineage: Bacteria > Bacteroidota > Bacteroidia > Bacteroidales > UBA12077 > UBA12077. The sequence continues at coordinate 4,030 of DAOVYZ010000328.1, read as the reverse complement.
GATTTATTTCATTATCCCGGGTTATTTCTGCTGTAAACTTAAATGATCTCATGGTTAATATTTTCTGCAAATTGAACGTATTTAAAATACATTTAGTTCTATTTTGCCAGATAAAACCTGATTACCTAAAATTGTAGCTATAGCCCAAAGTTGCTGTAAGTTCAGTAAAATTACCTCCCGTTTCTACTATAGGATTATGGCGATTAACACAAACAATGCTTAGATTAATATTGTGTTGCTTTTTATACTTCATTGAATTGGTTACCCGAACACTTATTACCCTGGAAGTTAAATTGCTGTTTGAATAAGCATTATTCATTGAAACAGACAATGCACTGCGTAATAATTTATCAAAAAAAGATTTGTTTACTGATAAAGTAGGCCCGAACATTTCTGTAATCAAATCCGGGGTATCACTTCTATTGTAATTAGCAGCCAGGGTAAAAGAAAGGCTTAGTGGAACTAAAGAATGACTATAACCGGCATTTAAATTTATAAAATCACTACCCGCCTTAGTGCTGTTGTCTCCTTGTTTGTCAGCTGCTCTTTGATAAGAAACATTCATGTTTACTTGTTGCCTGACATTTTCATTGGTTTTAATATTATAACCGATATTTGCATTTGCGTTTTGCGATATCTGGGTAAAATCGAGAGTATCAATATTATCATATGGAGTAAGTGCCGTTAAACGATCGTATTGAGATTTTATATTGGTATAACTTTGAAAGTTTGAATACGATAAGTTAAGGTTTAATTTTTTTGATGCGTTAATACCCACATTAAAAGAACTAACTACTCGCCGCATACTACTCATTTTTTGATTTTCAATATCATCGCGTTGCACCCCAACATTTGCTCCAACATTAACTCTTTGCTTGAACAAAGAAGTTGATGCGTTAACAGTAATATTCTCCAGGTCATTGGTAAAATAATATGCACCATGCGTTTGGTATTCCGGATCAATACGTTCGTAACGTAACGATACCGATGAAACGTTGAAACTATACTGTAAACCGGTGTTAAAAGCATCGTAATATGCCGATGAGCTATTAGCATTAAAAAAAGGCCCAACATATTTAAAAATATTATTGGCTTGTTCATGATCATCGCTAAGCCTCATATCATGAGTTAAAGCACTTGTGGAATATTCAAACGATAAATTCAATCCTTTTATGATTTTCTGATTTGTTTTTAGGCTTAACACAAGGTTTTCCTGGGGTGTTAAATTTAAATCCATAGGAATAAAACTTGTATCAAGAGACCCTGCATCATCTTTAGAGCGAAAGAAAATAGTTTCAATTATTCCTGTTTTCATCTTATAGCCCAGCTTAAGCCCGTACCCAATTTTTTTATATGAAGGAACATTGTTGGTTGCAGTTGAATCAAAAGCTATTGCCTTATTTAACCTGCCGTACATAATGTCAATCTTAAACTTGTCGCCGGGCGTTAGCTCTACTCCTCCACCATAAAATAAGCGTCCACTTAAAGTATATGGAGAGAATGTCATACTGACGTATCCCATATGTGCCCTAATCCATTTGTAATATGGGTGCAAACTATATTGATTAAAGGGTTGTTGAAATGCACTATGTTGGTTCGAGTATGTATAGGAAAACGGAACATTCCATCCGTATAAATTAAAGTTTAAATTTCCGGTTAGGAAATAGCTGTAAGGGTCGCGCCTTTGAGCTGATCCAAAAGCATCATAATATACCTGGTTTGTTGATATACCACCACTGACTTTAATCTGATCTTTTTTCCCGACAGCTTCTATGTCCTGGGCATTGGACTGTATATTGAAAAAGACCGTGAGGATGAATATTATAAGAAAAATATAGTGTTGTTTCATGTTCAATTCGTTCAAAGTTCTGTGTTTCGTGTTCAAAGTTTAAAGTTCAGAGTCAAAAACTGCCACTTGTTACTGCTTTCTTCAACTTTTATCTTTTTCCTTTTGTCTTTCATCTTATATCTTGATACTTAATACTAATTATCTAACTTAATAATAAATCAAAAACTCCACACGCCTGTTTTTTGACCTGTTCTCAGGTGTTTCATTCTTATAAAGCGGGTATTTATCCGCTACTCCCTTCATTGTTATTCTTCCAGGATCAATGCCTTTTTCAAGGAGATATTCCTGAACTACCTCAGCTCTTTGTTCTGATATTTTCTTATTCGCGGCACGAGTTCCTACGTTGTCTGTATGCCCGATTATTTCAATTTTTAGCATTTTATTATTACTCAACAATATTACAATATCATCAATATATGATTTTGCTTCATCATTTAACTCAGCCTTATTAAATCCGAAATTAAAATCCTTATTGAGTTTGAACGTAATATTTCTTTCGGGTTCTTTTTTCAGTTCATTTACATTTATTTCTTCAACAATTTCTTTTATTTCTGTTTTTTTCTCAATCTTTTCAGGTTCTTCAAATGCTAATTCACGCTGTTGTCCTTCGTAATAACCCTCTTTAGTTACAATAATATTCTTTTCTTTCTTTGGTTTTCGATATAGAGATTTTCTATAAGTAAAAGAAATTTCAACGGAACCTTTGTCGGGAGTGTATTGGTTAGAGTATTTATCTGAGAACCCATATCCTATGCCAAACGAAAAGTCCGGTTGATTAACCCAAAATCCTACAATTCCTCCTTCATTTACCCGGTAAGCTGTTATAAGATCAATACTTCCTGACGACAAAAACCGGCTCTCATTTGTTATATTAAAAAGATATGCCCATTTTGAACCAATTGTCCAATTGTGTCGATTGTAACTATTGTAATACAATACCTGGGGTATTATAGAAAGTTTGCCCTCTGAATATACTTCGTAACCTGTATTAGCTACATATTTAAATGGCTCTGCCTGTTCTGCTCCAAAAAATGAATATTTCGGTTTGGTAAGGTTGAACATGGCAAATCCTAAATAAAATTTAACAGACTTATTTTCATTGGGAATATACCAAAATAAGCCACTGTTTAATGTAAAGTTACTGGCCGTAAGTTGTTCAAATTCTTCTCCATTACCAGCAACAGGATCATAACCGAAACCCTCAATCCATTGGCTGCCTGTAGTAAATTCGCGCGTATCAATTCTTTTCATTTGGTATGCAGCTTGCAAGCCTAAACTTAACCTCGACCATGATGTTAGTTGTACCTCGTGTGCATATGCCCCGGTAATCCCTTCGTATATCAGTTGTTGAGTATCTCCACCTCTGTTTGAGAAGACAGATACTCCAAACCCTCCAAAACGAACGTTGTTTTTATATAGTGGCCTGGATAGCATTAAATAAGTTGACTTGGCATTAATATCGTTAATATAACTTTTGTTGTTATAATTAGCGGCTATTTTAAAATCATTACTTGCAGATATTATTGCCGGATTTACATTTAAGGATGTGTTTGAATAAAACATAAAATTAATGTCCTGCGAGAATGACTTAATTATAAATCCTAATATAAATAATAATGTATAGATTGCTTTTGTTTTCATTATAAATTCTATAATTTTTTACCTATTTTCAATATTAACCGCAAAGGCACTATGACGCAGAGTATATTTTCGTTTACTACTACTGTCACTGCTTAGTGCTGCATCCTGCCGTTGCTTCCTTTCATCTTTCATCTTTCATCTTTCATCTTTCATCTTTCATCTTTCATCTTTCATCTTTCATCTTTCATCTTTCATCTTTCATCTTTTGTCTTTTGTCTTTTGTCTTGTTTCTTGATGCTTGATACTCATATCTCATATCTTTTATTTTTTCCACATGCTTCGATAAACTCAGCATGACACGCTTGGCTTGTCTGCCTGGTGCTTACTGCATCCTGCCGCTGCTTCCTTTCATCTTTCATCTTTTCACTTTTGTCTTGATACTTATATCTCGCTACTTTTTATCTTAAAACTGTTATTATCCCTGAGTCTTTTCCATTAAATAATACTTTTTCGCCACTGTAAAATTCACCGGTAATTTTCCAAAAGTATTTACCGTCTTCAACATGGGTTCCTTTATATTCTCCATTCCACCCGGTATTT
>DAOVYZ010000177.1 GCA_030635365.1 Bacteroidales bacterium | reverse complement strand
TCCCTGCTAGTCCGGCAGGCTGGCGTATTATCAGCGCTCATTTTTATTTGGTAAACAAACGGATAGTCATAAATATAAAATCGTTAATTTTGTCCGGTGTTCATCATAAACACTTTACAGAGATGTGGGTACACTGTAGCTGCCACAGGCGGAAATTTTTGATTTAGGAATGAAAAAACCAGACGAAGGATATATTAAATTTAATCTAAATTGGAAACAGAAATCATTTGAATTTAGTGATCAGTATTTTTTATATATAAACTCATTTCGTCAAAAACTTTTTGAAATTAGCCTTATTGGAGCTTATTCAAATGGAATTGGATTTGGGAACTTAAGCATCCGAAATAAACTTAACTCTTTTATTATTTCGGGATCTGCTACAGGAAATTTTGCACAGCTTTATGAAGAACATTATGCTCTGGTACAAGAATTTAACATTATCAAAAACTCTATTAGTTGTTTGGGACTAACAAAAGCATCTTCAGAATCATTAAGTCATGCAGCAATTTATGAATCAAACGTAAATATTAATGCTGTCATCCATATACATCATAAAGGAATGTGGAAGAAACATTTAAATGACCTTCCAACAACCAGCAAAAATGCAGAATTTGGAACCCCGGAAATAGCATTAGAAATACAGAAATTAGCAAATAAAAAGTCTGGAATTATTATTATGGGCGGACATCCTGAAGGTATCATATCTTATGGGAAAACTTTAAATGAAGCTTTAGAAATTTTATTAAAATATTTATGAAATGACAAAAATCGCAATAATTGGAGGATCTGGTTTAGAAGATCCTAATATTTTAAAATCACCCAAAATTATAAAAGTAAAAACACCTTATGGAGAACCAACATCTGAATTAACTACCGGAAAAATAGGAAACAATGATGTAGTTATTTTATCGCGTCATGGGAAAAAACATACCATCCCTCCAACACAAGTTAATAACAGAGCAAATATATGGGCATTAAAAGAACAGGGGTGTGAATATATTTTAGCTACTACAGCTTGTGGTAGCCTTAAAGAAGAAATTGGACGTGGAGATTTGGTAATTTTAGATCAGTTTATTGATTTTACCAAGCACCGCAAAACAACATTTTTTGAAACCTTTGAGCCCGGAGAAATGAAGCATACTCCAATGGCAGATCCATTTAATTCTGAACTCAGAAATATAATAATCCAATCAGCAGAAGAATTAAATCTAAAATTTCATGAAAAAGGAACAGCGGTTAGTATTGAAGGCCCTCGATTTTCAACTCGTGCTGAATCAAATATGTTTCGTATGTGGGGAGCTGATATAATTAATATGTCTACTGCTCCTGAAGCAATTTTAGCTAACGAAATTAAAATACCATATGCAGCTATTGCTATGAGTACAGATTATGATTGCTGGAAAGCTAATGAAGAGCCTGTTACCTGGGACGAAATAATAAAAATATTTAACCAAAATGTACACAATGTAATAAAGCTAATACTAACTGCATTAGAAAAGTTAGAAAAAAATTAATTGTAAATTTGTGTAATTATTTTCCTTAAAATATTGCGTATTTAATAACATTTATTTAATATTGCACTCCGAATTTTATCGCAAGATAAAAGGGCCCATAACTCAGCTGGTGCCGAAAAATATAAAATCGTTGATTTTATTTATTTTTCGAGCATTTTCGAAAAGCTAAAAAATTTTAGAATGAAATTTTAGATTTTCGGAATTAGAGCACTTGACAAATGGTAGTTATGGGTAAACAAAGGCATAAAATATTATTGGGCCCATAGCTCAGCTGGTTAGAGCACCTGACTCATAATCAGGGGGTCCCTGGTTCGAGCCCAGGTGGGCCCACAAGCAATCAGGCGATTACAAGCTCAGGTTTGTGATCGCCTTTTATTTGCCTAACATTTTGCCTAACAATCTCATCTACTCCTATTTTCTTATTTAATACATTTTCAATTAGTCTTTCCCGGTATTTCACCGAAATACCTAAATTATCCCGTTATTTAATATCTTCATCCATGAACCAATAATAATCTTTTCTAAGCATTATGAAAACCTTTAAATTTTCAAACTTCCTTTCATACCCCGAGGCAAATCTCGACGAATTCATTTGATAAAATCATCAGACTACAACTACACCACCCTACCCACTTTTAGATTATTATTCTCTATTCTTATCAATTGTTTGACTGTTATCTCCTCTGTATCTTTTCTATCTTTGTATTACTTTTCTGTTAATAAAAGTGGGGAATTCTATTGAAACTCTTAAGTTTTATTGGATTGGTAACAGTATTTCCGTTTCAACTTTATCCAATATTGAATCATCCGGTAATTGCTTATATTTCTCGATAACCCAAGAATCTCTTAATTTATACCACTAGAAAAAATCCATTCTCCATAAACATAATTATATATTTCCTTATTATATTTAAATAAACCACATGAATTGAATCTAGCATACTTTCCACCATCTATATTAATTATAAATTTTCTATTGCACTTATAATAGTCTCTAATTTTGATACAGGCTCTATATTCCACGTTATTTGTATTTTCTATTTCAGAAAGAAATTTGTATAGCCCAAAGTATTCCATTGTTTTTTGGTCATTTAAACTAATACAATTATCAATTAACTTATACCAAACATTGCCTATTTTTGGGTTTTCAAAATTGGTCATTTTACTTTCGTATAAAAATGTTAAATCAGATAAATTAATAATATGTGCATTCATAATGTTTTTATTCAAAATTATTTCAAAATCACATATTTTTATTGACCATTCTTGCTATTATGAATAAAAATTATTAGAAACCCCTGGGTTGTACATTTATAAATTTAATATTAGGAACTACTCCTTATATTATAAAAAAAATTGTAATTTGTAATGGATATTAATTAGTGTTAAAATTCCTGAATCTTTACTTAAATTTTTGTAATGATAATAAGCAACATTAAACCTTTTATTGGAGATCATTGCGAAACTATTGCCACGGGTACTCTGCTAAATCATATAGATATCAATCTTTCGGAGCCTATGATTTTCGGATTGGGAGAAGGCTTATCGTTTTTTTTCTGGAAAATGAAATCGATGGATTCTCCTTTCTTTTTCGGCAGAACAAAACCTTTACAGCTAAGTGAACGGCTAGCAATAAATATGAACCTTAACATAGAAGTATCGGTAACATCGTCGGTAAAAAAAGGATGGTCAAACATACTGTTACGCTTAGAATCAAATTCACCAATAGCGCTAATGCTTGACATGTATTACCTTGAATACTTTGAAATGGATGAGCATTTCCCCGGCCATTTTGTTGTTATGTACGGATATGATGACGAATATGCGTATTTAATAGATTGGAATGGAATAGGCTCAAAAGTAAAGACTTCATTAAAAAGTCTTGAACTTGCAAGAACTGCAAAAGTTCCACGCTCCTCGAAAAATCTATCGTATTTTTTTACAAAAAATGCAAAAAACTATAATCTTGAAACTGCTGTAATAACAGCAACAGCAAATAATGCCAAAGAATATCTGAATGCTCCCATTAAAAATATTGGATATGAAGGAATTATTAAAGCCGGCAATGAAATGAAGAAATGTTTCCAAAGCGGTAAATGTACATGGGATTTAAAAGGGATAGCCGAATTTATGGAAGAAGCAGGTACAGGAGGTGCAATATTTCGAAATTTATACAGAGATTTTTTAAAGGAAGCTTCGGAAATTAATTCGGCAAAACAGCTAAGGGACGGATATATCCGATTTGTTGATATTGCGGCTTTATGGAAAGTATTTTCTATGAAAATTACCGAAATAGGCACATTAAAAACATTCGAAGATATAGATTCAGCTTGTGCAATTTTATATGAAATAGCGGAAAAAGAAAAGCAAGCCATGGAAATGCTTGCGACACTATAAATTATATTTGTTATAAAATGGTTCAGTCTATTCCGAAAAAGTCAACTGTTCATTTATCAGAGATATTCGCTGAAACTTTAACCGGATAACTTTGCTTTTGATAAAATGTGCTAAACTCTTTATGTTTTTTGAGTTGACTTGTATAGGTAAAAAAGAATACAATATAATGTCTTAATGTTTTTATAATTCCACGGAATGATGACTGGCTTAATATCTTGCATCCATAAAAACCAAACATAATTGTTGTATAGAAGCCTTTTAATGGTAACGATATCAGAAAACTTGTTGCAGGACGTAAAAACGGGTACTTTACAATAATACCGAATAATTTATGCAAATTCACAATTTTCGTTTTCATTTTCTCATCACCAAAATTCAACACTGAACCTGTTTTATTTGACACACAATCTTTTTCGAAATTTAAATCAAAAAGCCCTTTCTCAATTGCTATACGTCCGAGTTCTGTTCCCGGATATGGATAAAGTAACGATGACCATGCATAATCCGGTTTCAGAGATATATTAAAATCAAGTGTTTTCAAATCTTCCTTCAACGGATTATCAACAGGTAAACCTATGAGGTTTTGTGTTATAAATTTAATTTTATACTTATGTAGCAATTTGCAAGCATCTATAATTTTATCATTTGATAAGTTTCGGCCCAAAATACTATTCGCCACCTCACTATTACCACACTCCACTCCCATAAATACTGTTCGCACATTTGCCTTTTTTAACAAACTGCAAGTAATATCGTTTACCAAATTAGCACGTACATTGCAAGTAATAGGTATATTTACTTTGCGATGATATTTATCCGCAAATTCTTCGAGCCATCCCTCGGGTTTTAATAAAAAAGTATCGTCATCGATAAATACCCGATCTATAAAATATTTCAGTGCTACTTCTTTTATTTCAGCAATCATATTATCAACAGAACGGTATCGCAACATTTGTCCTTTGCCTCTGATCATACTATTATAAGCAAGATTAAAGCAGTATGTGCATTTATAAGGACATCCACGCATTGACATAAACAATTTTATTCCTCGTGCACAAAGAGCCGGATCAGCATCATAAAATAAAGCCCGGTCGGGAAAAGGAATACGGTCAAGATCATCAACAAGTACTCCTATTTCATTTTTGATAATTCGTCCATCAGGCGTTTTAAACCACATATTAGGTGTATTATAAAAATCTTTACCCCCTTCCAAACTGCTCACTAATTCTAAAAAACTATTATCTCCTTCACCTATACATATGGCATCAACATACTTTTTATTAATCATTTCGGGTTTAAACGTTGGATGTGGGCCTCCAAAAATTGAAAAACAGTTGTAATTACTCCGAATCATCTGGTTTAATTCAATATGATAGCTATGTTCGCCCGTCATTATACTATATGCAAGAATATCTGGTTTATAGTCGGTAATATGCGCCATACACTTTTCCTCACTTAATCCTCCTGTTAATAACAACTTAACGCTATGTCCCTCTTTTTTTAGTATACTCGAAAGAGTCATTATGCCCAATCGTTCGTGCATACCTGTATTCTTTAACAAAAATTGGATTTTCATAAAATATTTTTATTACAGAATTAGTCCATAATTAGCGTAAGCATCTTCACAATACAGGTTTTCTTGGGCAACCGGTATGAAGTCACAAAATGACCTTGCAGCCAGATTTTTAGAGTGTAGATTATTATTTATAACACTAGTCTTTCACAATAATACTATTAACAAATATTGATGAGCCTGTTTGAAGAGCTAATTTCATATTGTTTCTCATTGCTATACTCTTTTTGACTATAGCAATTGGATTAACTAACAGGGATACAAACAATTTAAAGTATTGTACTTTTCCATAATCACCAAAAAACTTTTCATCCATACCTGTTAAATCATCGGCATAATCGGATATACATTTAATAGCAAAAAATGGTATTTCTTTCGTAGTACATATTTCAGCCAGAACTCCCGATTCCATATCAACTAAATCTGCCTTAGCAATATTTTTTAAATAGTTTTTGGTATTCTGTGAACCAACTCCTCTAATTACAGAAAGTATTGTACCACGGATATTGATTGATGGAAAGTATTGATTTATTAATTTCGCAGAATAATCTTTTACTAACTGAATTTTTCTCATATTGTTTTCATATAAAAATTGATTACATACTACAATATCACCAATATTAAAGGTGTTGTTTAATGCTCCTGCCACTCCCATGTTTATTACTACATCCGGATTAAATTTTGCAATTGCATAATTGGCATTTCGCTTTGCATTAATTAAACCAATACCTATTTTAAAAAATATTATCAACTTATCTTTATTCGGTATTTCGTATATATTTCCTTGTTTTTTGTATGAGGAAAACTTTTTAAGTATCTCCTTTAATTCAAAAGATACTGCTACAAGTATTAATATTTTTTTCATCTGTCTAAAATTTAATATTCAATGCTGCCAATCTGCCACTGAATTTTAATCATGCTCATGTGTATTTCAGTAATTATCTGAGCCATGGGTTTCCATTTTCAAAAAACTTATCCTATTTACTCATTTTGGTATCCACGTGGAATACCAAATTTGTAAAATTCAATACGAGTATTGATAAAAAATAATTTTGTAAAGAAATTCTGTGGTTTATTGTTGCTTAGTGCTTTTCTAGAAATAGAACAACTTGTTCATAAAATTGCACAGGGTTTTCGTTAAAGGAGAAATGACCAGCATTGCGAACTGATTTTATCTCAACACCTTTAAGATTATTAATATATTGATTATTTGAGGAAGCCGGAACAATATCCTGTTCGCCGTAAATAACCAAAGTGGGTACATCCAGTTCCTGCAATGCATATATATAGTCATGTTCTTTCCCCATACTAAAATTGCATGCATGCTGTATCCAACCTCCAATGTTACCAGACATCTCGGGCATTTTATTACCTATTGAGGTATATGCTAATTCAAAATATTTAAAAAATTCTTCGTTTAACTGAACCAATTCGACTTCTGATTTCTTAAAGATATTCTTATACTTAAATAATCGTTCGATATATGCATCGTATTCTGATAATATATTTTCGGGTAATTTAACTCTTACTGCTGCATATAAATCCATTTCATCCGAAGGTATTTTAACAACATTGGCTGGAGAAACTAATACCAAAGATTTTACATTTTCATTAAACTCATATGCATACAATACCGCTAAAAATGCTCCATATGAATGTGCAATAATGCTCATTTTATCCTTCCCCAAAGCCTTCCTTAACGATTCGATATCAGATAATTGAGCAGGAATGCCAAGAGTTGAATTTAATTCTTTCATGTTATTATAAAAATTCTTCGACTCAAAAACATCTATTGGTCTCGAGGAATTCCCACATCCACGT